>CAYUJK010000426.1:0-3514 GCA_964444895.1 uncultured Roseivirgaceae bacterium | reverse complement strand
TCCAATGCCATCGACTGGCTGGCAGATGACACGGGGCTCATTGACTTGCGCACCAAGGGCATCAATAACCGCCCGCTAAAACAAATAGACGACACCACCCGGAATATCTACAAATGGGGAAATGTGTTTGTGCCGGTGATCATTGTGCTTGTAATAGGCATAGCACGCAAGCAGCGGTACAATCGCAAAAAAAGCAGGTGGATAAGTGGAAATTATTAAATGGTGGTCAGCGCAGGCCGGCGCTCACCAATAGGATTGAATCAAGTAACTAACGATCAAAAAAATGAAGACGACAAAACTTATTGGAATACTCGTGGCGCTACTCCTGGTCTATCTCGGTATTCAGTTTTTTGGTGGAAAGGAGCGCAGCAAAAACTACCGCGAAAAGCTGGTGGAAATTGACACCGCAAAAGTGGATAAGATATTGATTGAAAAAACAGGCGAAAAGCTGGAATTGGTGAAAAAAGAGGGCGGATGGAATGTGAAAATAGCCGACGAAAAATATGCAGAGGCGCAGCCCGCCTCGGTAAACAGCACACTCCACACTTTACTGGACATCCGGTCGTCGCGAATCGTGACGAAAAATAAAGAAAAGTGGAAGGAATACCAGGTAGATACCACCGGCACGCGGGTGCAGGTGTATGAAAGGGACAAAAAATCGCTGGATATCATCCTGGGAAGGTTTGGGTTTCAAAATCAGCGGCAGTACAGCACGTACGTGAGACTGGCCGACGATGATGAGGTGTACGCTGCGGACCAGTTCATGCCAATGTCCATCAGTACGGAAGCCAGTCGTTACCGCAACTCGCAGGTGGCGCGCATACCAAAAGACTCGGTGAGCACCGTGAAGTTTTCCTATCCCGACTCCGCCTTTACGCTCGCAAAAGCGGGGGACCACTGGACTATTGAGGGCCTTGCTACCGACTCCTCTGCAACAGCAAAATTTCTCAGCAGTCTCAGACGCCTGGATCATTCGGTGTTTTATGACCAGGATATCCCTCAAGAAAAAGAGCAGCTAAGCATCACTGTATCGCAGGTTTCGGGAAGCCCGGTGACTCTCAGAGCCTGGAATATCCCGGGGCATGGGTGGGTAGTGCATTCTTCTCACAACCCTGAAAGCTATTTTACAGGCGAAGAGCTCTTCGAAAAACTCGCTAAACCAAAAGGGTATTTTACGGGCGAAGCTGACTAAAAACTCACTTCGCCCAAAATCCCTCCAAATTGCTAAATATCTCCCAATTGCGGCCTGATCAGGATTTCCTCCACTACCGATTGTGGTGACATTTTATAGGCATTCATTACGGCTGAGGCCACATCTTCCGCTTTCATAAACCGGGTGGGTGGCAGATCGGTGCCCTCCCAACTCGCCGTAAGCGTGGCGCCGGGGAGTATGGCAGTCACCTTCACATTATGCGGCATCATTTCCTGGCGCAATACCTTGCTCATGCCATACAGGGCAAACTTGGCGATGCAGTACGAGCCCCCATTTACATAAGGAATGATGCTGGCAGTAGAACATAGGTTAAACACATGTCCCCGTTTTCGGGTCTTCATCCCTCCTATAAAACGGCGTGTGAGATAATACGCACTATAGAGGTTAGTGTGTATCATAGTTTCCAGGCTGCCCTCCGGCTCTTCGTGTACGGCGCCTGGTATAAACAACCCCGCATTGTTCACGAGCACTTCCACTTCGCTTCCCAGAGCTTCCACAAAATCAGCAAAGACATCACACTCCGCTTTTTGGGAGAGATCTGCCTGCTGTACGAACACCCTGGTCTCTTCGTACATCCCCTCGATTGCTTCCTTTAGTCTTGTTAATTCTCCGGCATTTCGGGAGCAGGTGGCGATGTCAAAGCTACCCTCTGCCGCAAAAGATTCAATAATTGCCTTACCTATTCCCTTGGTGCCTCCTGTTATTACGATGAGTTTTCTGTTCATGTGAGCACTGTTTTCAGTTCCATTTTTTGACCAAACCGAGTTATTTCGATATATTCATTGTTCGTTTAGGTTCGAAACTACTACACCGGCAATGAAAATAAAAAAAGAAGTACGAAGAAATAAAAAGATCAATGTGTCTGAAAAGTCGCGCATTAGCAAAGAAATCAGGATTATGACTTTCGGTACCGGCGCCTCTGGCTATGCGCTTGGCAAGCTGGAATGTCAACTATAAGCTTCCCGTGGTTTTTTGATCTATTTTGACTCAAATCTATCTTCGCAAATAGCCTCTCTAATTGCCGAAATGCTAACACGTCATTTCAGCGGCTAAGTCGCGGTGTTCCGGCACAGTCGGCAGCGAGACTCAACGCTGGCATATCCCCACAACTTTCATTTCAATAGGGAAACTGACAGCAAATGGACATTAAAACAGGGTTTGTAGGGTCTCCTTTTATTACTATCCATCTTGCTTTTCTCGATATTATTCAATTTTATATTAAAAAAATATAAAGGTTAGCCCTCATTCTTTAACAAACCCGCATAGCCTCATTCATGTACAAAATTGCCGTTTTTGTTAAAAAACTTCCCCAAATCTTAGGCAAACCATGCGTGAAAATTGTCTTTTTGAGCATTTTGGAAAAGATTACCTATTAAACGATTTATGTAATATAGGGGTGTGGAAAGCAATTTTTAGAATTTATCTTTTCGATTTTTCGAGGTTTGCTTTGCACAGGCTTGACAAGACAACAACTTGTGTCAGGCCATACATCATCCAAACCATCCAAAGAAAGTTAACAGGTATTTTTAGTACGACCATTTGATAACTTTTTGAAAACCGATGAAGTATTTCCTCAGAATCTCAAAGCCACTGTACGCTGGTGTAGTGGCGTCACTTTTTATCGCACTCAGTTGGTATGCTGCATCCGCCCAGTCGGTTAGCGAATATTTATTTTCCGCAAGTGTGGGCACCTACACGGAAATTACGGGAGGTACCCTGGTGAGTAACAGCGCCACGCTTGACAACGAGGTGTTCAATGGCCAAAATATCGGCTTCACCTTTAACTACAACGGGGCAGACTACACGCAAATCAGCATTGCCACCAAAGGCTTTATCGTATTTGGCGCTACGGGCAGCACCTCTACCGCCCCCCTTAGCGGCAATGGCTCCAATAACGTGATTTCGGCATTGGGAGGAGACCTCCGGTCGCAGGCTGGCTCAACAATCAGGACTCAGGTAACAGGCTCAGCACCAAACCGGGTGATGACGATACAATGGAGAAACTTCCGCTGGGATGGCGCCAGTGGAGACAGCTACCATTTCCAGATCAGGCTACACGAAACCACCCATACCATCCAACTGGTGTACGGCAATTTCACCAAGAACGGAACCCAAAGAAACGTGCAAGTGGGGCTGAGGGGCGCCTCCAACGCCGACTACCACAACCGGACCTCTACTACCGACTGGCCGGCTACAACAAAAGGAAACGCCAACAACGCTACGGTAAGGCTACGGCAATCCAGCCCAACGGTGCTTCCGTCATCCGGCCTTACCTACACCTTCCGGTCGCCTTACCTTTGG
>CAYUJK010000425.1:0-3517 GCA_964444895.1 uncultured Roseivirgaceae bacterium | reverse complement strand
GCGCCTATCAGGTCGCGAAACACATACTGGTGAACGTGGTAGCTGGCCTCCATCGCGATGAGGAAAGTAACCGTAAAAAGTGCGAGGTACATTCCCCATTTTTTCCGCAGCAGGCATTTGGGCACCAGATAGAAAAGGTTGAAATAAATAAAAGGCACTACGGGCGCTGTAAACAACGCATTCAGCAGGACGTTACTGAGTAAATCAGGGTAAAAGATCATATCCCTGGCGCCCCAAAGCAAAAGGTAGATCAACCAAAAAATAACGTGATATCGAATTTCTTGCTTGTTTTTGTTCATCTTCTAGAAATTTACAAACAGCCCCAGGAAAAAAGTCCTGTCGGCAGAGGGCCTGATAGCCACCCGCTGTGAGCCGTCTTCTGAATACTGATACCCAAAAACCTGCTCCACACCAATTGGATTGTTCAGCGAGCCGTACAGCACGGCAAAGTTACCCAAAAGTTGAGTAACATAACTCAGGTTGATGCTCACATTGTGGTAGGCCGTGGTACGATCATCCAGGTACGTCGCATTATTGGGGTTAAAATACCGCCTGCCGGTGGCAAACGTGTAGGTAATGCCGGGCGTAAGCATTGGGTAATCAAGGGGATAATTAGCCACAATGTTCAGGGTATGGTCGGTAACGAATGGTGGAGTAGCCGCCATGGGGTAATTTTTATAGTTCCGCTCGGCATCCACATAAGAGTAAGAGACCCAATAGTCCAGGTTGGCTATGGACTCCTTGTCTTTCCAAAAAAAGTCAATGCCACGGCTATGACCATGCCCCTGGTTGGTAAGCGCCACCTCGGGTTCACCCTTTACGAGCTGTGTATAGCGCTTGTCGTACAGCTCTACCCGCAGTGAACGCGTGTCCGTAATCCATTGGTAGTTAGCAATCAGATGGGTAGCTTTTTCATAATTCAGGTTAGCGGTGTAAAAAAGAAAGTCGCTCTCCGGCTTTTGATAAAAGTGCCCGTACGCGAGCGAAACCTGGCTATTTTTCCCCGTTTTATAGGCCATAGACGTCCGCGGAGCCAGGTTCATCTTACCAAGGAAGCTGGAGTGTTCTGCGCGAAGCCCCGCCCGCAGTGCCCAGCGTTTACCGAGCGAAATGTCCGACTCGGTGTAAAGGGCGGTGTACTGGTCATGGATTTCTCCTGTGTAGTAGTTGGTGGCAATGGCATTTTTCTCTGCAAAAGACTCCACACCCATTTTTATGCTGGTGCCGGCACTGATGTCGTAGTACAAGGTGGTCTTGCCGTGGATGATCCTGTACTTGTCTTCGATGGTGTTTGCGTCGAAAGCGAGATCATCCATATTCTGGTTCAGCGCCACGCCCGCATACAGGCCCCACTTTTTCCCGATCATTCCCTGGTAGTTGGTGTTCCAGTAAGTGGTATTATTTCGGTTAGAAAAGAGGTGGGGATCATCTGCATTTTCGAAATTATGGGTATGAATGCCGATCCTGCCCCTTTGGTGCTGCAGCAAGCTTTTGAACATCCCATTTTTGGTTTTGTGGCGAAAGGCCCAATTGGTGCCTACTCCCTCCGGTGGTTTCACCCAGTCCACGTTTTGGGGCACGGAACCAAACAGCAGGTTGAGATTATTGTAGGAGATATCGGCGATCAATGCCGTTTCCCTTTCACCCCATACCTGCTGGTGCGACGCGTGAATGCCGGCCATGTTCACTCCTACACTTGAAGAAGTATACTCGGGGATGTCCTGTGTTTCCAGCAAGAGCACGGACGACAGCGCCCTGCCATACTCGGCCGAGTAGCCCCCGGTGGTAAATAGGGTGCCTTTGAACATAAAGGGGTCGAAGCGGCTGCGGCTGGCAATGTTGGGTGTCTCGCTGAAGAAGGGCTTCTCCACGATGGCTCCGTCAATGACCGTCTTGGTTTCGTGGGCATCGCCGCCCCGCACAAAGATACCCGTCTCATTGCCCGCCGGTGATACCCCAGGCAGGGTTTGCAAGGCCCGGAAGATGTCTCCCTGCGCACCCGCATTCCGCACGATATCCATGGGCTTTAACATCGCCGATTTCGCCTTGTCGCTGGCGTCGAACGTTCCTGCGGAGATCACCACTGCTCCCAACACCTGGCTCGCGGTTTTGAGTGTCAGTTGATAAGCGCGGGGCTCTTTTTCGATCTCTATCGCCTGCCTGGACGTCTCGTATCCTACCGCGCTCACCACCAGCGTGGCGGCGCCGGTGTGTTGGGTTTTAATGTGAAAATCTCCATTTATATCTGAGGCGCCACCTTCGAAAGTCTCGTGCAGGTACACGGTAGCGTAAGGTACAGGCTCTCCGGCTTCGTCCTTGACGGTGCCGGTGATGGCTGTCTGGGAATACACCACAGACGGCCCGATTATTATCATTAGAAGTTGAATAAGTAGTTTCATATTTTTGAATTTTTAAGACAGAAGACCGGAGTCACGGTTCGGGCAATAAAGCTTAAATGGGGTTTATACCCACAAACCGCTTTTATAAGCAGTTGGCTCCGTCCCGAAGGCTTTCGGGAGCTATCGGAGCCGAACTGCAATAGATAACTGGTTCACAGAAGCTTTGTAGGCACTCCCCCTCAGAGTCTCCTGACGAAGGGACTCTGATGCCACCTCCTCTTTTCCTCAGAGTCCCCTTCGGGAGACTCTGAGGGGGAAATTAGGGCTGTGAAGACACAGACCACGGCTTCTTTTTTCAACCGCCTCTTAAAGCGATTTTTTTAACTCGTTCAGTTGGTAGTCGTCTGGGAACTGACTGAGGCCCTGTACACAATACATCCTGGCTTTGTCGTATTCTCCTTCGCGCTCGTAGAAGCTGGCGAGTATGTAGTAGGCCATGTTTTTTCCCCACGAGGGCCCGTTTTCCATCGACTGGTCGGGTAGTGAAATGGCTTTCTGCAGGTACTCCTCTACTTTTTGTCCGCCGCCGTATTCTTCGGGCGTGTAGTAGTCGCTCTGCCCCATCCCCAGGTAGGCCCGCAGGTTATTCTCATCCTTTTTTAGGGCGGTTTTATAATGTGAGAGGGCTTTGGCCGAAGCCTGCACGGCACTTGAGGGATCAAATGAAATGCTGAAACCCAAAATCTGCCCCAGCAGCGCGTGTTCCTCGGAATTCTTGTCCTTGATGTTCTCCAGCGTTTTGATGGCCGACTGCACCAGCGACTTTGATTCTTCCTGCTGGCCGGACTGCATGGCGTAAACAGCCGAATAAAACTGCGCATAAGCGATCCAGTAAGCGTTGGATGCCTCATCTTGCTTCAGCTCGGCAATGATGCCCGTAAGCTGGTCAGACTGCGTGGCAAAGGATTGCGTCATGGCTGTTTCGATGCGTTTCTGGTTGGGATTTTCCTGGCCGTAAACCGCCACCGTAACAAAAAGAGCTGCTGCTAATAATCGTATCTTGTTCATCGTGTTAAATGTTTAGTTCGGCACAATCTTAACCGAAGAAAACCACGGGCGGAAATCTAATCTGTGAGTGGCAGGGATTGGTCTGTGAAGGGGGACTGAGCGGCAGGAGG
>CAYUJK010000424.1:0-3526 GCA_964444895.1 uncultured Roseivirgaceae bacterium | reverse complement strand
TTTTTTGTACAAGTACTTGTGCATAATAGAAAAATATTATCCTACATGGCGCGGTACGTACACCTGGTTTTGCCAGCAAAAAAAAATGCCTTCATTCCCAGCCATAGGAAGAAGGCATCTGTCTTCGGATATATACTTCCGTATGAAGTATGAAAATCTTTTTTTGTTAAATTAATTGAATTTCAAATAGTTACATCTTGTTTTCGTTTGGCCACCAGCCTGGCTATTGCTACAGGCTGAGGTTTTTTTCCGCTGTGCGGTCCGTTCCCAGGAATGCCACCACCTTATCGATAAAGCACGCAAACCCCTCGTCAATTTTATCCCCAAAACGGGTCAGGTTGACGTCAAAGGGATTTTCGTGGGTATAGGGGAAAGGAAAATCCATTTCTTCCACACAGCCCTGTGTGCCGAGGGCGGGGTCTGCCAGCGTGTCTTTTATTTCCCTGGTCGGGATCACCCTGTCGTTTTTCAACGAAACCGCCTTAATCTGCCTGGCAAATTTGCGGAACGTATGCTCCCTCACCTGCCTGAAGCGCTCCGGGGTAATCATCGCCCGGAAGGCCCTGCCGAATACATTGAAACTCAGTATCTCGGCATATTTGTCTTTTTGGATCACTTCGTTTTCCAGTTCGTCCACATAGTATTGGTAGATGCGCTTGAAGGAGCTTTTGTTCATGATAAACTTTGAGGTAGCATTCATACCGGAAAACACCGAGCCGCCGCAGAAAAGGAAAAAGCGCGACCGGTCCACCAGCCCCTCGGGGTTGGCAATCATGAGTACTTCCGTGAGAAAGGCCCCGATGGAATAGGAGAAAAAGTCGACCCGCACATCGGGGTGAAAGAGTGGGTTTTTGCCTTTTTTCCAGCTTTTCAGCAGTGCCACCACGTCGTTGATGCTTTGATAGCCCGAGAGGAAAAAGCGCTCTGGCTTTTCTTCCAGCCGCCGGCTTAGGGTGTAGTTGGCAATGCTGGTGGTTTCGTCCATAGCGCCGGCGTTTACTTCGCGGGTCACCACGGGCCACAGTAGACGGGGGTTACTCCAGTCTTCCGGCGAGCGGTTCATGTGAAACGATATCGGGAACATCACCACCGGTATCCCTGTTTTTTGCGTGAGCGTAGCTGCCCAGGGCAGGTATTTGCTCCACTTGCGCTCGTTCAGGCCGTGCAGCATCAGTATGGCGTGGCGATGGCGGGTGGCGTCTCCTTTTTTCAGGAACACACTATAGCGGAAGTCATTGTTTACAGCGATTTCTTCGTCCGTGAGCGAAAAAGCAGAGGACCGCGCCGGCCTCAAAAAGGGGGCGTGGCCCGGGACGTGTGAGTGAAAGGAAAAGTTCCGCACTTCCAAGCCCGCTTTTTCGATTGTAGCGGTTGAATCTTTTTGGTTGAAGGATTTGTTAAGCAGGTGAAAACTTTCCGTATAGTTCATCATCTCGTGGCTTTGCTTTCGCAAATGAACGAAGGGATTGAACACCCCGCAAAAAAATGATTTCTGTCTGGCACGGCTGGGGCGAAAGCCAATATATCGGGGTAAAATCTGAAATGGCGGGGTGAAATTTGCTGGGGGGTTTTTGGATTACCCGGTGCAGAACACAGAAAATTGGATATTTTTGCCAAACCGAAAAAGCGCATGCGCATGGAATTCTGGGAAAAACACATACCCGCCTACCTTACCGACAAAGGCAACATCGTTCGCACGGTTATCTTCACAGCCTTGTTTGCCCTCCTGTTTATCAATATTTACGCGCCATTTGGCGTGAATGCCTGGTTTGAGGTAACGAGGGTAGAGCTGTTCTTTTATTCCAGCGTGGTGATCCTGGCGGGGGTAATGGTGGTGGTGATCAGCCGCATCATCATGTACCGGCTCACCAAGAGCACGCGCTTGCAGTACTGGCACTACGGGCTCTGGATATTTCTGGAAATCGTGTGCATGGCTTTCGCCTACGTGGTGATCGAAAAGCTGGTGCTCAAAGATTCACGTACCCTGTGGGATGCCTTCCAGGTGTCGCTGCAAAACACGGCGCTTATCATTCTGCTTCCGTACTTTGTGCTGTGGCTCTACTTCTCCTGGCGCGATAAAAACGAAAAGCTGCTGCAATTGATGGAACAAGGCCAGGGTCAGGGCAAGGGCCGCAAAATGGTGCCTTTTCACGACGAAAGGGGGGTGCTAAAATTTTCGGTAAAGGAAGACGATATCTACTTCCTGGAGGCGGCAGATAACTATGTGACCATCAATTATTTCGAAAAAGACAAGATCACCTACTACCTGCTGCGTTCCACATTGAAAAAGCTGGAAGACAGCCTCCAGGGTACATCCCTGTACCGATGCCACCGCTCGTACATGGTGAATGCCGACAAGGTAAAGCTCATCAAGAAAGAAAAAGACGGCCTTTTCATCCAGCTTGATCTGTATAGCGACAAGGCCATCCCCCTCTCGAAGACCTACGCCGATCACTTTTTAAAAGAATTTGCCGGAATAGGCATGGTGTGACAGTTTATCGGTATCTTGCAGGTAAAGTAAAAAGCCGTTTCCCTGATGAGTTGGATACAATCCCTTTTAGATAAAATAAGCCCGACAGACGAAAAGCCCATAGCCATGACCGTAAAGATGGAGCGCGAACCCCACTTTCCGCAGGTCATGAAAAGGGAAGCTGACAACGTGAGCGAGTACCTGGACGACTTGCTGTACTTTTTTAAAAATGACAAGGTGGAGCATTTCCGAAACAGTGAAAGCATGGTGCTGAACTCACCCTACGCAGCGGGCCTGGTGATCAATAAGTCGGACGATGTGTCGGAGGAGCTTTTCACCTGCATTTTCGAAACACTCAGGAGCAACACCGAGCGGCTGGACTACCGGGTAAACCTGCGATCATGCGAAATCAAAGTGGGCAAGAAGCTGGATGAAAAGCGGGAAATCTACTACCTCAAGCCCCGCATGAACTATGCCGAGCACAGCAAATACCGGCAGCTCTTCGGGAATGTGAAAATAGAGCGGCACATTGCCAACGACGAGAGCCTGCACATCTCCCTGCTGTGCACCTACTACAGCGGTTTTAACTACACCGAGGCCCTGCCCTTCGAAGAGTTTGTGAACGCCGTATGTAGCTGACCGGCTACGCCGCCTTGCCAGGGGCCAGGGCGCTACTGTCGCAATCCACCCTTTATTTTGGTAAAATACCGCACCGGTGTATCGGTTTGCTTTTTTTATTTTTGTCAAAAATAAGGTAACATGAAGGTAAATACCATCGATGAGTACATTATGGGTTTTCCTGCTCCGGTGCAGGAGCTCTTGCAGGAATTGAGGGCGGTGATCCAAAAGGCCGCTCCCGATGCCCGGGAAACCATTAATTATCAGATACCCACCTTTGTGCTGCATGGCAACCTCGTCCATTTTGCGGCTTTCAAACACCATATCGGTTTTTATCCCACGCCATCGGGAATAGAAGCCTTTGAGGCAGAGCTTTCGGCGTACGAGGGCGCTAAAGGCTCGGTTAAATTCCCTATCGAAAAGCCCCTTCCCTTTGAT
>CAYUJK010000423.1:0-3527 GCA_964444895.1 uncultured Roseivirgaceae bacterium | reverse complement strand
TTATAAAATAGTATGAGAGTACTTAGATATACTGGTTAATGATGTTTTCGTACATCTCCTGCTTGCCGCTGGTGAGTTTAGGCTCTCCTGCTTCAAGCGCGTAGGCCCTGAGGTCTTCCAGGCCGAGTTTTCCTTTTTCAAAATCAGCACCTTTGCCGCCGTCAAAAGAAGCATACCGCTCTTTTCTCAGCTTTTTATAAGGAGATTTTGTCAGTACGGCATCAGCAACGATCAATGCCCTTGCAAATGCATCCATGCCACCGATGTGTGCGTGGAAGAAGTCGTCCAGGTCGGTAGAGTTTCTCCTCAATTTGGCATCGAAGTTCACACCTCCTGAGGTAAATCCACCAGCTTCCAGGATTACCAGCATCGCTTCAGTCAGTTCATACACATTAATGGGGAACTGATCTGTATCCCATCCGTTTTGGTAGTCGCCCCTGTTGGCGTCGATGCTGCCCAACATGCCGTTGTCAGCTGCTACCTGTAGCTCGTGCTGGAATGTGTGGCCAGCCAGGGTAGCGTGGTTTACTTCAATGTTCAGTTTGAAATCTTTCTCCAGGCCGAAGTTTTTCAGGAAGCCGATCACCGTTTCTGAGTCATAGTCGTACTGGTGCTTTGTAGGCTCCATGGGCTTAGGTTCGATCAGGAACGTACCTTTGAAACCGTTTTTGCGTGCATAGTCGCGAGCGATGGTCAAGAACTGTCCCAAATGTTCTTTTTCGCGCTTCATATCTGAATTCAGCAGCGACATGTAGCCTTCTCTTCCGCCCCAGAATACGTAGTTTTCTCCGCCAAGTGCTATCGTAGCGTCAATGGCGTTTTTCACCTGCGTGCCCGCCCAGGCTACCGCGGTGAAGTCCGGGTTAGTAGAGGCGCCATTCATATACCTGGGGTTGGAGAATACGTTGGCTGTTCCCCAAAGCAGTTTTATGCCGGTCTCCTTCTGCTTTTGCTTGGCATAGTCTACTATGGTTTGCATTCTTTTCTCGTATTCAGCTATTGAGCCGCCTTCGTCAATCAAGTCGATGTCGTGGAAGCAATAGTAGGGAGCGCCAATTTTGGTGATGAATTCAAAAGCGGCGTCCATTTTGTCTTTGGCCCGCTGAACGGCGTCAGAAGCGCTGTCCCATGCGAATTTTTTCGTACCAGGACCAAACGGGTCATTGCCCGTGCCACAGAACGTGTGCCAGTAAGCGATGGCAAACCGGAAATGGTCTTTCATTTTTTTGCCGGCAACTACCTGGTTTTCATCGTAGTACTTGAAAGCCATCGGGTTGTCCGAGCCTTTTCCTTCGTATTTGATTTTGTCAATACCCGGGAAGAATTTGTTATCACTCATGTTTTCGAAAGTTTATTGTTCAATTAATTAATTCAAATAGATAGATAGCTTAGCCAGTGTGAATAGGCATCCTGGTATCGCTTTACCAAGTCAGCTTTAGGTTCAATTTTTTCGAGGATTTTCAGACCGTTGAAAGCCTCCGGAAAACCACTGTATACACCCGCGCCGATGCCCGCACCCCTCGCGGCCCCTTGAGAGCCATCGGTGTCGTATAGCTCTACTACCGCACCGGTGATGTTGGTAAAAGCTTCCCTGAATATGGGACTCAGGAACATGTTGGCGTGTCCAGCCCTTACGGTATTCAGTTGCATTCCCATTTTTTTCATTACTTCAAAGCCGTAGTTCAGCGAGAATACGATGCCTTCTTGCCCGGCGCGCAGTACGTGGCTCTGGTCATGGCGGTTCAACTGTAGGTTGTGCAGTTGGGCGCCAATGTCTTTATTGCCCAACACGCGTTCCGCTCCGTTGCCGAAGGGCATGAATACCAGCCCATCCGAGCCGATCGGTATTTTTGCTGCCAGGTCGTTGATCTTTGGATAGTCCAGGTTGCCCGTCATGTTTTTGCGCATCCAGCTATTGAGGATTCCCGTGCCGTTAATGCACAGCAGCACGCCCAGCTTCTCCTTCTCTTTGGTGTAGTTCACGTGGGCAAAGGTATTTACCCGTGATTGAGGGTCGTAAGCCGGAGATTCGATGATGCCATACACCACGCCTGACGTTCCGGCGGTTGCGGCTACTTCGCCGCCATTGAGCACGTTCAGCGAAAATGCATTGTTTGGCTGATCGCCGGCGCGGTAAGCCACCTGTATGCC
The DNA here is from genome assembly GCA_964444895.1 of uncultured Roseivirgaceae bacterium. GTDB lineage: Bacteria > Bacteroidota > Bacteroidia > Cytophagales > Cyclobacteriaceae > CAJXNP01. The sequence continues at coordinate 1,376 of CAYUJK010000423.1, read as the reverse complement.
GGGCGCGAGTCCGAGCTCTGCGGCGGCAGCGGCAGATACGCGGCCCTGGTCTGCGAAAGTAGGAACGATGTCAGGAAGGAGACTTTTATCAATTCCGTAGTGGTCCAGCAGCTTCTGATCCACGCTTTTTTCCTTGAAATTCCAGAATATTCCCTCCGAAAGGCCGGATATAGTGGTGTTGATCTCGCCGGTAAGCTTCATGGCGATGAAATCACCAGGTAGCATGGCTTTGTGAATCTTTTCATAGATGGCTGGCTCATTGTCTTTTACCCACTTCAGTTTGGAGGCGGTGAAGTTGCCTGGTGAGTTGAGCAGGTTGCTGAGGCTGTAGTGTTCTGACAGGGCTTCGAAAGCTTTGTTGCCAATCTCTACCGCCCGGCTGTCACACCATATAATAGAAGGTCTCAGCACCTTTTGGTCCTTGTCTACGATTACCAGCCCATGCATTTGATAGCTGATCCCGATGGCCTTGATATCCTGTTTGTTTACCTTAGATTTAGCCAGTATTTCCTGTGTGGTTTCTTTAATGTACTGCCACCACATCTCAGGGTCTTGCTCAGCCCAGCCCGGTTTTTCCGATTTCATGGGCATTTCCTGCTTGGGGAAGGTTGCCGAACAAACGACCGAGCCGTCTTCCGAATTAAGCAGGGTAGCCTTTACCGAAGAGCTTCCTACATCATATCCTATTAGCATTGCGAAATTATTTAAGAAGAAAATTTATTTTTGACCGAAAATTAAATAACTTATAGTCATTATGACAACAAGTTGGTAATTTTTTTCATATTTACAAACTTATTAAGCCAAATTAATTACAGATTGTAATAGTTTTAGATAATGAGCCAGAATTTTTCGACGAATACAATCGATGCACTTACCATTGACTGCCTGATTTTTGGGTTTCAGGGGTCGAAGCTGGAGATACTCCTTGTGAAGCATGGTGAGGGTATTATAAAAGGCCGATGGGCTTTACCAGGTGGGTGGGTCACCTACGATGAGAACATCGATGATGCTGCTTATCGTATTTTGAAAGACCTTACCGGTGTGGACGATCTCTATTTGGAGCAACTGCATGCATTTGGCGATGTGAGCCGCTATCCGGGAAAAAGGGTAATCACTATTGCCTACATTGCACTCACCAAGCCTGAAAACTACCGGCTCATCCCGGGTTTCACGGCCAGTGATGCCCGCTGGTTTGACGTGAAAAGCGTGAAGGACCTGCCTTACGACCACCAGGAAATATTGGATGCGGGGTTGTCAAGCCTGAAGCGAAAGGTGAAATACGAACCGATTGGTTTTAACCTTCTTCCCGAAAAATTCACCCTCCTGGAAATTCAGGAACTATATGAAGCCATCCTCGATGTGAAGCTCGATAAGCC
>CAYUJK010000422.1:0-3530 GCA_964444895.1 uncultured Roseivirgaceae bacterium | reverse complement strand
CCTGTGGTGATGTTGGCAGCCAGGAACTTGTTGACTTTCATACTGAGGATCATATCCCAGTTAAAGATAAATTTGGCGTCGCTGGCATATTCGTAAAGCGAACGGATACGGGTATCGATCACCACGTTTTCAATGATCTCATTTTTGTAGGTGATCACCGCGCTGGGGCCTAACTGCGTCCACGATTTTTCGCCTGGTTCAACACCAAAAGCCCCCGCATTAGACAGGCTGTCGTCAATAACAAAGGTAGTTCGCGAAGTGACCGGAGAGATAAAGATGCTCAGCTTGTCATCGGGTTTAAAATCCATACCGAGGGCAAATGTGAGATAGCCGGGCGACATGAAGCCCGACACTTGCTGGGTTTGTGCGGCATCAGAGAAACCCTTGTCGAACTGCGAGGAAAAGTTGACAACGGCCGAGTAATACCATTTGTTGGAAGCCTGAATACCCAACTTGGAATTCAGGTCTATCAGGTCGTCACTTTTTCGCCATCCCTGCTCACCGAGTTTGTTTTTCCCATACCTGAGGTCAAGGGCATTGTCCCAGGAAATCTTTCCTTTTTTGTAGTTAGCAAAGGGCTTGTAAAAAGACGAAATGCCTACGTTGTTTTCACCGCCGGCAGCCCAGTTGCTGAAAGCGCTTTGTGAAAAGTTAATGGCGATAGCGCCACCTATTTTCCAGTCTTTTACGGTATCGGCAGGTGTGGTTTGCGGATCATCCTGGCTGTAGGCGCTGAAAGCCAATCCTATGGACATCAGCAGCAGAAGGGCGGTAGTGTAGTTCTTCATCATTTCTTTGGCTATTTTGGATTAGTCTGTGTTTAATGACAGCAAGAATACAAAATTGACAGGTATATTGCCCTATTTTGCCAGCCAAAAAAAGGAAGAATTTTGTTTCGAAGAAAAAAGAAAAGAAGGGCTATGCTACGCGGCCCACTACTCGTACCGGAGCGACTCGATGGGGTCAAGGCGGGAAGCCTTAACAGCAGGATACAGTCCGGAAATAACCCCCACAATCACGCACACCAGCAGGCCGCCAAATACCCATTCCCAGGGTATCACAAACTTTCCCGACCCGATGATTAGGGACACCACATTGCCGATAAGGATGCCGAGCATCACACCTAAAAACCCACCCAAAAGGCAGATGATGCAGGCCTCTGCCAGAAACTGCAGCCGTATTTTCATGGGTGTGGCGCCAATGGCCTTACGTACGCCTATCTCACGCGTTCGCTCGGTAACGGCCACCAGCATGTTGTTCATCAGACCTATGCAAGCCCCAAGAAGAATGAACGCACAAATAATAGCGCCTCCCAGTTTCAGCATTCCGCTTATCTGGTCCAGCTCTTCCGCCACGGTAATATTCCGCTTCAGCTCAAAAGAATCCTCCTGCCCCAATTGGTCGCCCCTGATACGCCGCATGAGTCCCGTGGCCTCTCCTATCACGGTTTCAGTTTTGCTCGGGTCGCCGATATTAGCCGTGACAGTATAGCTGAGGCTCCAGGGTGCCAGCCGGATGGCCGTGCCTATCGGCACAAAAATGGTGCGGTCGGCCCAGGTATTGCTGCCAAAACCACCCTTGGATTCCAACACGCCTATGATGCGAAAACGCGAGCCGAAAAAGGTAATAAACTCATTTAGTGGGTCTTCCCTTTCATCAAAAAGCCCTTTCACGATCTCCGGCCCTACGATTACATTGATGGAATTGTACCGGATGTCATTTTCTGTAAAATTTCTTCCCTTTTCGATGTTGTAATCGCGGATCACCATGTAATTTTCATCTACCCCGGTCACGTTGATATTGGGGTTTGTTTTCTTGGAGAAACGCTTCACCTCGGCCGCGCCGGTGAGCGATGTGTGGAGGGTGGAAAACCCGTCGAAACGCCGCTGAAATTCCTGCATCTCGGTCAGCTCAATTTTTTTGAATGACTTTTCCTGTATGCCTTCCCTCGTTCCCCTGTTGCCTCGTTTGTCTTTTAGGTCAAATGTATTGGCGCCAAGGCTGGAAAAGCTGGTGTCGATAGATGCCTTGAGGCTGTCGATAGCGGTGAGCACGCCCACCAGCGCCATAATGCCGATGGCGATAATGATAGATGTGAGCACGGCGCCCAGCTTGTTTGCCTTTACCCCTTTAACTCCTTCGCTTATGTTTTGCCTGATGTCCACGGAGATACGATTATCAATGCCTAAATATACGGGTGATTTTCGGATCGTTTTAATATTATTATGCTAAATTCGTTATTCGTACATTGCAGGCTGTTTTTGATGATCTATGCGGGCTATATTCACATTTCTACTTGTTACATTGATGATTTCCGGTGCGTATGCGTCCAAAATCCTTATTCCGATGGACGATACGCAAACCAACCACCTGAAGGCCTACGGCATAGCATATTGGGTGCTCAGCCAGGACAATTCGGTAGACTGGCTGCTGAACTACCGCGGCGGCAGCTTTATGACGGAGTACTACCAACACATTGAAAACGAACTGATCATCCGGGGGGTGAGCTACTCGGTGATCTCCAGCGCCCAGGCCAATGAGATCGTGAGCGAAATCTCAAGCCCATCTTCAAATACGGACGTGATGAAGCTGGAAAAAACCCCAAAAATTGCCGTGTATTCTCCCAAGAGCAAGCAGCCCTGGGACGACGCCGTAACGCTGGTGCTCACCTATGCGGAGATCCCCTACGACGTGGTTTTTGACGACGAAGTGATGTACAACGAGCTGCCCAAATACGACTGGCTCCACCTGCATCATGAAGATTTCACGGGGCAGTTTGGCAAATTCGAGCGCTCGTACCGCAACTTTCCCTGGTACATACAACAAAAAAGGGAATACCACGAAATAGCCCAACGGCACGGCTTTAATAAGGTGTCGCAGCTCAAGCTTGCGGTGGTGAAGCGCATCCGGGAGTTTGTACTGGGCGGCGGCTTTATGTTTGCCATGTGCAGCGCCACCGACACCTACGACATCGCGCTGGCGGCCGAGGGGGTGGATATCGCGGCGGCCGTGTACGACGGCGACCCCCCGGAACCTGACGCACAGAGGAGACTGAATTTTGAAAACACATTCGCCTTCAGGGATTTTACCCTCGTGATGGACCCCTACGAATACGAATATTCCAGCATCGACAACGTGCCGGAGCAGCGCGGACTGACGCAGGAAAATGACTACTTCACGCTGTTCGAATTTTCGGCCAAGTGGGACCCCATCCCTACCATGCTCACGCAAAACCACACAAAAATCATCAAAGGCTTTATGGGCCAAACTACCGCATTTAAAAAACACCTCGTAAAACCCGACGTGGTGGTAATGGGTGAAACGAAATCAGCGGCAGAGGCCCGCTACATCCACGGCATCATCGGCAAGGGATTCTGGACCTTCTACGGCGGCCACGACCCCGAAGACTACCAGCACATTGTGGGCGAGGAACCCACCGACCTGAACCTCCACCCCAACTCACCGGGCTACCGCCTCATCCTGAACAACGTGCTATTCCCCGCCGCCAAGAAAAAGAAACAGAAGACGTA
>CAYUJK010000421.1:0-3548 GCA_964444895.1 uncultured Roseivirgaceae bacterium | reverse complement strand
CACGTGGGATAATGATGGGTTTGAACTTTCGGGTAAATGAGTAGCTGCTGTCCAACGCCACATCCCGGAGTCGCTCAATGTGATAGCGCATATAGTTGAGGCTGGCACCAATGGTGATTATCCAGTCCGTTTGGGTAAAATATTCTGCCTGGGCAAAAACAAAGCCCTGGTAAAATGTAGATTCATCTTCATACCGAAGCAGGCCCGCATAGCCGCCATCGTTGTCATGGTTATTTGCGTGGAACTTGCCGTATTGAGTCTCCAAACCTGCCGTTTGATAGAGAGTATTTCCTGCAAGTCGCGTGGTTTTCACAAATTTGGTTCTTCCTCCCATCCCCCTCGTTCGCTCCAGCTCATAGTTGGAGATAAACGGATTTTCCTTGGCGCCATTGACATAATAAACCGATGTAGTGTTGGTGAGATGGTCTCCCCAATTGTGCCGGTTGCCTATGCCTACAAGAATGTTCTCATGTTTTATAGATGATTGCTGGTTGATGGCGATCTGCCGTGCCTGTTTGGGGTTTTCGTCATATTCCTCGCGGGTGAGGCCCCCCGGCAGTTGGTAGTAGAGATCGGAATACAGGATGTTTAGAAAGAGCATATTGTTTTCGGTGTTGCTAACCTCCGTTTGCGATTGGAACACATTTCGTTTGACATCAGTATGATCGCGATAGCCGTTGGTGGCAAGCCCTGAATACCTGACTGTGGTGCGAAATTCTTCCTTTTGGTAGCCGGTAGCAAGGTCCAGCTTTCTCAATCCAAAAGAGCCGGCGCTGAGCCCTACGGACGAACGCAGACCTTCTTCATCTCGCTTTTGTTTGCTTTTTAGCAGCATTACGCCGCCCATCCCCGCGCCGTAAACGCTACCTGCCGGGCCCTTGATCAATTCTATGCCGTCTACATTGCTGTTGTCCAGGAAGTAAAGAAAAGTGTTTCCCGTAGGGTCAGTAAAGGGAATGTCATTCCAATATACTTTTACATTTCGCACACCGAAAGGGGCTCTGAGCAGGCTACCACGAATGCTGAGCCGGTAGCTGGCGGGGGAACGTTCTTCCATGCGTACCCCCGGCACCGTATTGACAGCCCTTACCATGGATTCAGGAGTGTAGCTGTCGATCGTTTCTTTATCGATAATGTTGTATGAACCGGCAACCGTCAGGTAAGCAGCGTGGCTTTCGTGTCCGTACACCTCTACTTCGCGCAAAAACTGTACATCGGGGTCAAGGTATACCGTGATGTCGCCAGAATTTGAACTTACCGGCACCACCTTGCTTTTGAAGCCTATGTGAGATACCCCATGCGGGCCGTGGCTGTCTTCCAGATGCGCCATGCCCAGGGAGTCAGCTATGTAGACCTTTCGGCTTTCCAACTGTTGTATGCTTGCTCCGCCGAGTGGGGCGCCATTTTGGCCATTGAGAACAATAAGCGAAGACTGCGCCAGGGCGGTTTGAAATGCTGGTAATGTGAGAAAGACAATAAGGAGAAATTTTTTCATTCTGTACATTTTGTAAAAATAAGGGCTTGCTTTATGAATCCGGAAGAACCCCGCAACAATAAATGGAAATAAATGTAACTTTGCCGGGATTTTTACAAAAACGGTAAACTAACAAAAACATGAGGAAAAGGTTGCTCGGCGCTGGAGCCGATGAGCTTTCTTACGAGATCAGGGCAATTGTGAAAAAAGCCGAACAGGTGAAAGCGCTTGGCCAGGACATAGTATGGGAGAATATTGGCGATCCTGTTCAGAAGAAAGCCCAGGTGCCGCAGTGGATCCGGGAAATAATAAGCGACCTTACCCTGCAAAACGAGACGTACTCCTATTGCCACTCCAAGGGCATACTGGAAACGCGGAAGTTTCTCGCTGCAAAAAACAATGCGCTGGGAGGCGCTCAAATTACTCACGAAGACATTCTGTTTTTTAATGGGCTGGGTGACGCTATCGGCAAGATTTACCAGTTTCTATTGCCTACGGCGCGTGTAATAGGTCCCTCACCGGCGTATTCCACCCATTCCTCTGGCGAGGCAGCCCATGCCAATGACCACCCCATAACCTATAAGCTTGACCCGGCTAACAACTGGTATCCGGACATGGACGACCTGTATAACAAGGTGAAATTCAATCCGAATATCGTTGGCATCCTGATCATCAATCCCGATAATCCTACGGGAAGAGTATATCCGCTGGAAATACTGAAGCAGTTTGTGGCAATAGCCAAGGAATTCAAGCTTTTTCTCATCACCGACGAAATCTATATCAACGTTACCTACAACGGGGTGAAGGCCTATGCATTGCCCGAATACATAGAAGACGTGCCAGGCATAGCCCTGAAAGGCCTTTCAAAAGAGGTGCCCTGGCCGGGCTCGCGATGTGGCTGGGCCAAGTTTTATAACCGCGAAAAAGATGTGGATTTTGACAAGCTGTGTACCACCCTGGAAAATGCCAAAATGTTGGAGGTGAGCTCGACAAAACTTCCGCAAATGGCCATTCCGAGGATATTTGGTGATCCCCGATATCCTGGCCACCTGGCCGAAAACAGCCAGCGCATAGGAGCACGCAGCAAAAAGATTTCCAATATTCTCGGTCAGGTGCCGGGCATCTACTTCAATGAGACACAGGGAGCTTTTTACAATACCATTGTTTTTAAGGAAGGGATGTTGAAACCTGGGCAGCAGCTCAAAATTGATAATCCACAGATTGATGAGTTGGTAAAAAGCTGGGTAGACCAACCCGGTATGCAACTGGACCGGCGATTCGTGTATTACCTGCTTGGCGCCAAGGGGATATGCGTGGTGCCCATTTCTTCCTTTTGCTCCGATCTTATGGGATTTCGCGTCACGCTGCTGGAGGAAGATGAGCAGGTGCTCGAAGATACTTTTACCAAAATCAAGGACGCCCTGGAGGAATACTTAGGGTCATAAAAGAAAAACAGTCTCCAGTCATTTCCAATAAGCATCTTTCCGGGCCATGGCCAAAATCTCATCAGTGAGGCATCATTAACTTTCGGACTCAACGCCCTTGTTCCGAATGCAGTGATTGATCACTGCACGGATTTCGCCGTAGCTATAGTCGTCTCCCAATGCTACTTTGACGGGTGTAGCCTGGTAATCATCCGATTTTTCTACAAGAGGTAGTATAGCATTTACTTTTTCTTCAGGCACCAAATCATAGACAGACAGTTCGCCGGTTTTGACAAACTGTGCGAGGTGGCCTTCTATCGTGCCTAGGGCAAGGCCGCGCTCTTCTGCGATTTCCACGATACTTTTACCTCCTTTAAACAGCTCCAGGCTCAGGCGCTGGCTCTCTCCGGGTTTGGGCTTTTCCTTTAATATTTTGGGCGCTTCAATGTGGATCTCCGTCTTTCGGTCTTCATCTACCTGCTGTAGCATCAGGGAGTTGTCGAGTCCCTCATTCAACCCTTTGGCCAGTGTAAGTGCCTGGTGGAGTTGTTTCTCTTTGAATTTAACGGCAACATGTAACACGGTAAGGGCCTTCTGGTATTTCTTGGTTTTTTTCTTTTTCAGGATCGATTCCCCGTGGGCATTGATAG
>CAYUJK010000420.1:0-3563 GCA_964444895.1 uncultured Roseivirgaceae bacterium | reverse complement strand
TGAAGAAACTCAGAGTGGTGTATCACATCGTAATTTCCGCCCAGATCGGGGTACTCGTTTTTCAGTGTGTTGAAGCAGTGTGGACATGCCGTAATGATCTTCTTGATGCCGTAGCCGTCCAGCACCTGGATATTGCTCATGGCCTGCATTTGGAATAGAAATTCATTCCCGGCCCGTCGCGCGGGATCGCCGGTGCAGCTCTCTTCCGGACCGAGAACGGCAAACTTGACCCCGAGGTGATTCAATATTTTCACGAGCGCTTTGGTCACGCGCTTGTAGCGATCGTCATACGATCCGGCGCAGCCTACCCAAAACAAAATTTCAGGGGTTTCTCCCTTCTGTATGTAGTCGGCTACGGTCAATACTTTGTCTAATGCGTCTGACATATCTTTATTATTCTTTTGACCAGTTGAAGCGGTCGGATGGAGAAAATTTCCAGGGTGAAAAGCTGGTTTCAATATTGGAAAACATGGCATTCCAGGATTGTGGCGAGCTAGATTCCTCCATAGCCATGTACCTTCGGAGCTGAAGGATGATGTCTAAGGGGTTGATGAGTACAGGGCACGCTTCCACACAGGCATTACACGATGTGCAAGCCAGGATTTCTTCCTTGGTAATAAAGCTGTCGAGGAGCGTTTTTCCCTCTTCTGTTCCTTTTTCATTTTTACCGAGTTCTTCGGCCCTATCCCGCACGTCCATCATTATTTTGCGGGGCGAAAGCTTTTTGCCTGTTTGGTTGGCCGGGCATTCTGCTGTGCAGCGCCCGCATTCGGTACAGGTATAGGCATCCATAATGTTTTTCCAGGTGAGGTCGGGCACATCTTTCGCTCCGAGGCGAGGTACTTCTGCGGGCGCTTCATTGCCCTCAGGGTCAGCCTCAACGGGCAACCCAAGCATGGTTTTTACTTCCCGGTTTACGTCGGGCATGTTTTCCATTTTCCCTTTGGGCTCCAGCCTGGCAAAATAGGTGTTTACGAAGGCCATGAAAATGTGCAAGTGCTTGGAGTGGGTAATGTAGACGGCGAAGGCCAGTATGCCGATGATGTGAAACCACCAGGCTATGCGTTCTATGGCTATCAGGGTGCTGTCAGAGAAATGTTGTAGAAGCGGCATAAGAAGGCTGCTGAAAAGCAAAGTTCCGGTCTGCGGATAGTGAGGCGCCTGCCGCTGCTGTAGTAGTTGATCCGACGCATTCATGGTGAATATGGCCATCATGAGCACAATCTCGAATATCAGGATAAGGTTGGCGTCAAGCCTGGGCCAATGGGTCATTTCCAGTCCGGAAAAACGTGAGACTTTCAGGATATTCCTGCGAATGAGAAACACGATACAGGAAACGACCACCATCAAGGCCATAAACTCAAAAAGATTAAGGGCAACCGAATACACGCCGGTGGCTCCCACAGTTTCCAGAAGCATAGCAAATGAGCGATGCGTGCCGGTGAAGCCATCAATGATAAACTCAAGTACCTCAATGTTAATGATCAAAAAACCGAGGTAAATCATAAGGTGCAACAGTGCGGGTATGGGTTTTTTGAACATCTTTTTCTGACCGAAGGCGATCAGCAGCACGTTTTTCCAGCGTCGCGACGCTTGTCCGGCTATTTTCTTTTTTCGCCCCTGGAGTATGTTAGACCGGATGCGGACAATTCTTTTATACAAAAAGTAGCCCGCCAGGGCGATTACAGCAATGAATAGTATCCGTTGAAATATGAACATATATGGGCTTTGAAATTTTTAATTAATCTTTTGCGTGTACCGATTTATTCTCTACTTTTGCACCACTTTTACCGGTTGGTGCTGTAGCTCAGGTGGTAGAGCATCGGACTGAAAATCCGTGAGTCGGTGGTTCGAGTCCACTCAGCACCACGCTTTAAGATAGGCTTTTTCTCTTTAATTGGGAAAAAGCCTTTTCTTTTTTTGCGCGTTGGTGATTTTGTGAGCATAGCATCATGAGGATTGGCATTGGCAGGATGGCAGATAATAAAATTCCCGAAAAAGTGGATTTCTGTTTTGCTGCTGTCTATAAAATCTAACAAAATTTGGGAATGCTTACCCTGTCCGTCATTTTGTACCTTTCTGTTACGGTGTTCATTGGGATTTATTCCTCAAAGTTCATCAAAAACTCCTCGGATTTTATTGTGGCAGGCCGGCGACTTCCCTTTTTTATGGCATCAAGTGCGCTCTTTGCCACTTGGTTTGGTTCGGAGACCATCCTTGGCGCCTCTGCCGAATTTGCCAATCACGGCCTGATGGGGGTGGTGGAAGATCCCTTTGGCGCCGCGCTTTGTCTCATCCTGGTGGGAGTGTTCTTTGCCCGGCCGCTGTACAGGATGAACATCCGGTCTTTTGGTGATTTTTATAGAATCAAATTTGGGAGCAAAACGGAGTGGGTGGCCAGTGTGTGCATTATCTTGTCTTATTTTGGCTGGATAGCCGCGCAGTTCGTGGCCCTGGGCATTTTGCTGGAGGCGGTTACCGGCATTCATCGCGACTTGGGGATGATCATCGGTGCGTTGGCTGTTTGTGTCTACACGTGGTTTGGCGGGCTTTGGGCGGTGGCCATCACCGATTCTATTCAAACGGTGGTCATCGTAGCAGGGCTACTGATCATCAGTGTCATTATGACGTCGAAAGTTCCCGATCTCGCCGTTATTCCTCAGCAATTGCCAGAAGGCTTTTTTCGTTTTTATCCTGTTTCCTTTAGTGAGGGCATCACCTATTTCGCTGCATGGATCACTATAGGCCTGGGCTCCATTCCGCAGCAGGATATTTTTCAGCGGGTGATGGCGTCAAAAAGCGAAAGGGTAGCGGTGCGAAGCTCCTACATGGGTGGTGTGATGTACCTCACTATCGGGATGATGCCGCTTTATATTGCTCTTTTGGCTAAAATAAATGCCCCGGGCGTAGTGGCCGATCAGCAGCTGCTGCCTGCGGCCATTCTGGGCCACGGAAGTTTGCCACTGCAGGTGCTTTTTTACGGGGCGCTGATATCTGCCATTCTAAGTACTTCCAGCGGCGCTATTTTGGCGCCTGCTACCGTGTTGGAAGAAAATATCTGGAGCAAATTATTTCGAAAAAAATCCACCGATAAAAGACAGTTACGGTATGTGAGGTATTCCATTGTCGTCATAGCCCTGCTGTCGCTGTTTATGGCCTTCGAGGAGAAAAACATCTATCACCTGGTGGCATCGTCTTCGGCGCTTAGCCTCGTGTCGCTATTCGTGCCCCTGGTAGCGGGGCTTTATTTCAAACATAAAAATGAGACAGCTGCCCTGACGAGCATTGTTTCGGGGATGTTCGTTTGGATTTTGTTTGAATATTTATTCAAAATCGATTTTCCAGCCTTGCTTGCCGGCCTGGGGGCATCTGTTTTAGGCTGGGTAATGGGGAGCCTTTTGGTGAACAGAGCTGCGCAGAAATAGCCCTTCCTCTCTCAAGAGAAATTTGGCAAAGGTTTTTCAGGAATTACTTGATTCGTTTTAGTTGCAACAATTCTCTCTCCGTAACAAAACGCCATTTGCCCCGCGGCAGATCCTTTTTATTAAGACCGGCAAAAACGG
>CAYUJK010000419.1:0-3572 GCA_964444895.1 uncultured Roseivirgaceae bacterium | reverse complement strand
GTGGGGATCGTCGATATGGAAATCTACATCGATGGCGCCCAGCTTTTCATGATCATGGACACCGTTCCTGATTTTGACCACGATAAGGCAATGGCTGCTCTCGCGAAAAAGCCCCGGCAGTCGGAATGGGAGGCTTTTGTCTCCCGCTTTCAGCAGACCTCTTCTGAGGCATCAGCCGATGAAAAATGGAAGGTAATGGAGAGGATATTTAAGCTGGAACCCTAAAATTAGCAGCAGCAGGCAGCAGCAGGAAGCTGGACAGGCGCACCAGCGGAGCGAAAAGCAGGGCAACAACCTGGTGAATCAGAAGCGATGAAAGACCATTGCGCTGCTACAGTTGACAGGCGTGAGGATGAAATTACATACGTCCCCGAAAAAATCAGGACAGGCATTTGGACCCTAAATTATAAATATTTGAAACATCCACGACGAAGGTCGATACCAAGGGGGTATTTATAAAAAAGGCCCTACTTCAATTCTCGGTTGGCAATTACTTCGGTTTTCCGTCATCTGACTCTAAATTTTAAGATATGAAACCGCTACACATTTTCCTGGGATTAGTTTTCTCCATCGCTATTCATCAAACATCATCCGCACAGAAAGATCCCGTGCGAATACAGGTAAATACCTCCAAAAAAATTGGCGAGATGAAGCCGTTTTGGGCGTATTTCGGGTATGATGAGCCCAACTATACTTACATGAAGGACGGACAGAAGCTGTTAACCGAAATTGCACAGCTAAGTCCCGTTCCCGTATATGTCCGGGCCCACAATTTGCTCACTACCGGAGACGGTACAGCGCGACCAAAATGGGGATCTACCAACGCCTACACCGAAGACAAAAAAGGAAGGCCCGTGTATGACTGGACAATCGTCGATAAAATAATCGATACCTATGTAGAAAGGGGAATGAAACCCCTGGTAGAAATTGGCTTTATGCCCGAAGCGCTTTCCACCAATCCTGACCCCTATGAGCATAGCTGGACGATAGACCAGGTATACAACAAGATTTTCACAGGCTGGACATATCCACCAAAGGATTACAAGAAATGGGCGGAGTTAGTTTATCAGTGGGTGAGGCATAGCATAGAAAGGTATGGCGAAGAAGAGGTAAAAACATGGCTTTGGCAGGTGTGGAACGAACCCAACATTGGCTATTGGTCAGGCACGTTTGAGGAATTCTGTATGCTCCATGACTATGCCGCCGACGCCTTGAAAAGGGCCTGTCCCGATTGCAGGATAGGTGGTCCGCACACCACAGGCCCGGGCTGGGACAAAGCCAACGAATATCTTACTAAATTTTTGGCCCATTGCATCAGAGGAACAAATTACGCTACGGGGGAAAAAGGGTCGCCTTTGGATTTCGTCGGCTTTCATGCAAAGGGCAGCCCGAAGGTAGTGGACGACCACGTCCAGATGAATATGGGGCCGCAGCTTAACGATATTGCCAGAGGCTTTGAAGCAGTCAATTCTTTTCCTGAGTTAAAAGGTATTCCCATTATCATTGGGGAATGTGATCCGGAAGGTTGTGCGGCCTGTTCGGAAAAAACAAATCCTCAAAATGCCTACCGGAATGGGACCATGTATTCCAGCTATACGGCGTCGTCGTTCGCCAAAATATATGAACTGATGGATCAGCATGAGGTTAACCTGCAGGGCGCCCTTAGCTGGTCGTTCGAATTTGAAGATCAGGAGTGGTTTGCCGGGTTTCGAGACCTTGCCACGAATGGTGTAAACAAGCCCGTACTAAATGTCTTCAGGATGTTTGGGATGATGCAAGGCAATAGGGTAGAGGTGTCTACCGAAAACGCACTATCTGCCGATGTCGTTATTCAAGACGGTGTAAAAGGTGAGCAGCCTGATATCAACGCTTTGGCCAGCACCGATGGGAAGTCCATAAGCATAATGGTGTGGAACTACCACGACGATGACTTGCCCGCCGATGCTACGAAAATAGAGCTTACCGTAAATTCCTTACCTTCAAACAAAATATTGACGCATCATTATCGCATAGACGAAGCCTACAGCAATTCGTACAGCGCCTGGATAGCAATGGGCCGCCCGCAGAAGGTAGACAATGCGCAATACAAAAAATTGGAACGGGCAGGTCAACTGCAATTGCTGGACTCCCCACAGTGGGTTGAAGCCAGCGATGGTACCACTACGCTGCACTTTTCGCTGCCCCGGCAAGGTGTTTCATTTCTGAAATTAAGTTGGTAAGAGATTTTAAGTCTTTTAATTCCCCTTCATGTAAACAGTTTTGTGTCGCGGTTTCATTATTCCTTCCAATTGTATAATATTGCTCAATTAAATCGGAAGGTGCCACTGAAGTAAAAGGGAATTTGATTACTTTTAACCTTCTCAACACAACCGCATTCGCGTTGACAGCTAATACACGTTTCAATTAATTTTTAAGGGTAATATGCAGCTTACTAAGCTTGAAATCAAAGGGTTCAAAAGTTTTGGTGATAAAGTTGTGATCAACTTTAACGAGGGGATTACGGGAATAGTCGGCCCCAATGGCTGTGGAAAATCCAATATTGTAGACTCCATTCGCTGGGTGCTGGGCGAGCAGAAGATCAGCGCCCTGCGGTCCGAAAAAATGGAGAACATTATCTTCAACGGTACCAAAACGCGGAAGCCCACTCAGTTAGCTGAAGTATCTCTCACGTTTAATAATACGAAGAATTTATTGCCGGTAGAGTACAACCAGATCACCATTACCCGCAGGTATTACCGCAGTGGCGAAGGCGAGTATTTGCTCAACGGTGTGCAGTGCCGGCTAAAAGACATTACCAACCTGTTTCTCGACACGGGTATCGCATCAAACAGCTACGCCATCATTGAGTTGAAAATGGTAGATGATATTCTCAACGACAAGGACAATTCGCGCAGGCATCTTTTTGAAGAGGCGGCGGGGATTTCCAAATTCCGTGTGCGGAAAAAGGAGACGATGAGGAAGCTGGGCGAAACTGACGCCGACCTGGAAAGGGTGGAAGACCTGCTTTTTGAAATTGAAAAAAACATGAAATCGCTGGAGCGCCAGGCTAAGCAGGCAGAGAGCTATTTCAAGATCAAAGAGGAGTATAAAAAATACAGCATTGAGCTGGCCAGAAAGAACATCCGCAACTTCAAAGAATCATTTGAGAATATTAATCAACAAATTAGCCAGGAAAATGATCTCAAATCCAGCCTGGCTAAACAGCTCGCGGAGAAGGAGGCAGGGGTAGAAAAGACAAAAGCAGCGCTCGTTACCAAAGAAAAAACCCTGGCTTCACGTCAAAAAGCGCTGAATGAGCATGTAGCCAAGATCAGGCATTTTGAAAGTGAAAAGAAAATAAAAAATGAGCGGCTCAAGTACCTGAACGACAAATCGGACAGCCTGCGTGAGCAACTCGACCTCGACAAGCAAAGCAACCAGCGGACGGAGTTTAGTCTGAAAGGGCTGCGCGCAGAACGAGAGTCGGCAGAGAAAATATTACAGGAAGCCGAACTGAAGTTGAACGAGTTGAAGGCCCAGCGCGACGAGCAGAAAACGAGCACAAGCGCTATGCAGGAAGAAGTAGACCTGCT
>CAYUJK010000418.1:0-3573 GCA_964444895.1 uncultured Roseivirgaceae bacterium | reverse complement strand
CCAAACGTATCCAGGTAGTAGGGAAAGCGGCTGGAGCAACCTATCCCCGATATAAACACGATGTCTTCTTTTTCCACACCCAATTGCGGCAAAACGGTCTGCATTTGTTTTAGAATAGAGTAGTCGCCGCAGCCCGGGCACCACCTTACCTCTGCCCCGGAATCAAAATCTTTAGAAGTTAGCTGACCGTTTTGTATATTTTTATTTATTGTCTGTTCCATAATCAATCAATTTTAAAATGAACCCTTCATTCCCTCTTAGCTGTTCAACAATTCTTTGACCTGATCAATGATTTCATTTTTGGTAATAGGTGTACCTTTTATCTTGTTGTAGCCTACTGCGGGAATCAGGAATTTATCCCTGATAATCTTGATCAACTGCCCGTTGTTGATTTCCGGGATCAGCACTTTCTCAAAGTTGTTCAGCATCATGCCCAGGTTTTTGGGGAAGGGCTTGATGTAGTGCAGGTGTGCATGTGCTACTTCGTGTCCTTCCGCCAGCAGGTCTTTCACTGCTGACTTGATGCCACCGTAGGTAGACCCCCAGCCTAATACCAGCACTTTGCCCTTTTCCGGTCCAAGTTCTATTTTTTGTTCGGGGATAAAATCCGCTATTTTCTCCACTTTCGCCTCGCGTATTTTCACCATTTTCTGGTGGTTTTCGGGGTCATACGATACGCTTCCGGTTACATCCTCTTTTTCCAATCCACCTATTCGGTGCTCCAGGCCCTTAAAACCCGGTACCGCCCAGTTGCGCACAAAGTTTTCATCGCGCTGGTAGGGAAAATATTTCTGCCCGTTGAGCGCTTCTTCCACAATTTTCACTGTGATGGGCTTCAGGTCATCCGCTTTGGGGAATTTCCAGGGCTCAGCACCATTGGCAATATAGCCATCACTCAGAAGCAATACCGGAGTCATGTGCTCGTACGCAATACGCACCGCTTCATAAGCGATTTCAAAACAGGAAGACGGCGTGCTGGCGGCAATCACGGGCATGGGGCACTCGCCATTTCTACCGTACACAGCTTGCAGTAAGTCGGCCTGCTCTGTCTTAGTAGGGAGTCCTGTAGAAGGACCCGCCCGCTGAATATCGATCACTACCAGGGGAAGCTCCAGCATCACGGCCAGGCCCATCGCCTCGGTTTTTAAGGCCAATCCGGGACCTGAAGTACCCGTAACACCTATATTTCCTCCAAAAGAAGCCCCAATAGAAGAGCAGATGGCGGCGATTTCATCTTCCGCCTGAAAGGTTTTTACATTATAATTTTTATGACGAGCCAATTCATGAAGGATATCAGATGCCGGCGTGATCGGATAAGTGCCGTAAAAAAGCTGCTTGTCTGCTTTTACGGATGCGGCGATCAATCCCATGGCCAGTGCAGGGTTGCCAGTGATGCTCCGGTATACACCGGGTTCCATGCGGGCAGGTTTCACACGGTATTTGGTAGAAAAAGCCTCTGTGATTTCCCCGTAGTTATACCCCGCCTTCAGCGTTTTGATATTGGCGTCAAGCACATCAGGGTTCTTGCTGAATTTCCTTTCCAGGAAGCTGATCGTGTTCTGTGGGTCCCTGTCGAAAAGCCAGTAGATAAAGCCCAAAACGAACATGTTCTTCGACCGGTCTTTATCGCGCGTGCCGAGGGGATTTTCCTTCAATGCCTCCCTGGCCAGTTTGGTGATGTCTATTTTGTAAACTTCGTATTCATTGAGCAGATCGCCCTCCAGCGGATTTTCGTCATACCCCGACAAGCGAAGGTTTTTGCTGTCAAACCCGCCGATATTCAGGATAAGAATACCTCCCTTTTTCACCTGGTCGAGGTTTGCTTTCAATGCCGCGGAGTTCATGGCCACGAGCACATCGCAGGTGTCGCCCGGAGTGAATATCTCTGTACTTCCAAAGTGTATCTGGAAACCCGACACGCCAGGCAGGGTGCCTTGTGGGGCCCTTATTTCTGCGGGAAAGTCTGGAAATGTACCGAGATCGTTACCTACAAGTGCGGTGTTATTTGTGAACTGGCTGCCAACTAACTGCATCCCATCCCCCGAGTCGCCGGCGAATTTGATGACTACTCTTTCTTTTTCTTCTGTTATTCTCATTACAACATTCAGGATTTAAAATATATTCCATCCTGTAGCTCGTTCGTGGATATACTTATTGGCTAAAAAACGCTCCTGCTTAGCATAAGTTTAAAGATTTTGCAAAATTACTAAATGCTTTTCAAATAAACCGTGTTTTTATTCAAAGCTTTCAAATAAAAAATATCCGTAATTTGCGGGATGAATTAAGGTTAAAGTTAAAAAGTATTCGGTGTTCGGTATTCAGTGGCAGTGTGTGCATGCCTGAAATAGGTTGAAATTCTGTGTTCTGTAACACTGATCATGGATGTATAAAAATGACCAATGCCCAATCAACCTAATTAACTCAATTAACTGAATCAACTTAATTAACCTGCCTTCCGGCAGGCAAGCGCAATTACTAAACAGTGAGAAGGAAACGAAGGGACTCTATTATGAATACAAAAAAGACCATCAGCGGACTGATATGTTTACTCGTTCTATCCCTTGCCTCGTGCAATGATGAGGAGTTTAGACCATCGAGTGGATCGGCAGATTTTCGGGAATACCTGGCAGTGGGAAATTCGCTCACGGCAGCTTATGCGGATGGCGGCCTTTACCGCGCTGCACAGATCAACTCCTACCCCGCCATTCTTGCCCGGCAGCTTAGCCTGAATTCAGGATTGGCATTCTCCCAGCCACTGATGCCAGAGGGCAACGGCTCGGGCTACATCGAGCTTCTGGCCTACCCTGACAACGGGATACCGGTGATCCAATACCTGAGCGCTGACCCACGGGCTTTCGATAAAGTGGGCGGACCATTCCACAATCTCGGAATTCCGGGGATTCGGGTAAAAGACCTGGACATGAAAAACTATGGCGCCCGCGACAATAACCGCTACATGTACAGGCTGCTACCCACCGGCACCGAGAATAACACTTCCTACCTTGATCTGGTAGGCGAATCGAACCACAGCTTTTTTACGTGCTGGATGGGCAACAACGATGTGCTGGGCTACGCCATGGATGGTGGAGCCTATGGCATTGAAGGCCGCGGAACCTACGGCGAGAGCGGCCTGACGCCTGTGGCTGAATTTGACGCCAAATTCCAGCAGTTGGCAGATGCACTAACCAAAGACAATGCCCTCGGTATCCTGATCAATATTCCCGACATCCTGGAAACACCTTATTTTAACCTCGTATCCAATGCCGATTTTCCCGATTTTTCCTCGAACGTCATAAAGGAACTGAACGGCGTGTATGCCGATATCAATGAAAAGGTGGCCCTCTACAATCAGCAAATTGAAAACGACGAATCGCTGACAGAGGCTGAAAAAAATGCGCTTTACAGGGAAACCATCTCCTTCAGTGTTTCAGGAAATAATGCATTTGTGATCGAAGACAAAGACTTGCCCGATATCGAGATGGCTGACAGCCAGGGAAAGCCCATCCCTAAAATCCGCCATCTGAAAGACGGTGAAAAAATCACCATTCCCGGTATTTTTGAGATTTCCGATTT
>CAYUJK010000417.1:0-3626 GCA_964444895.1 uncultured Roseivirgaceae bacterium | reverse complement strand
GGATGACGGCGCTTTACAGAAATAAAATAAGAAGTAGCCAGCAGCCCTAACGCCAACAGCAAGCCCGGCACAGCACCTGCCAGAAATAATTTACCGACCGAAAGTCCTGTAAGTGAACCGGCGATGATCATCGGCAGGCTGGGCGGCACTATAGGGCCGATGGTAGAAGAAGATGCGGTAACAGCACAGGCAAAATCGGGCTCATAGCCCTCCTTTTTCATTGCGGGAATCATCACTGAACCGATGCTGGCAGTGTCGGCTACGGCGGTGCCGGAAATCCCCGAAAAGACCATGGAAGCCCCGATATTAGCCAGACCCAGTCCACCGCGAATGTGCCCAAGCAGGTTATTGCAAAATTGAATGATCCTGTCCGTCATCCCACAGTAGTTCATGAGGTTTCCGGCTACGATAAACCCGGGGATGCTCAGCAGCACAAACACATCTATGCCTGCATACATTTTTAGAGGGATAACCGTGAGCGGTATATCGGAAAAAAGCAAGTAAGTGAGGGTAGACAGGCCCAAAGCAAAGGCTATTGGAAACCCTAAGAAAAGTAGTACAAAAAAAGTGATAAAAAGTATCCAGATCATTCCTTTTCCGGTTTGTTTACATTTTTTTTAATGAGCTGTTCCAGGGAAAACAGGGCAATAGCCAGCATCATTACCAGAATCCCTGAAAAAACCACAGCCATGTTGAGTCCCAGGGCAGAAGACTTTTCTTTAGCCCCGATCGCAATAAAGAGCGTAGTGTAGTAGAGCATGTAAGAAGCAAAAGCGAAGATAATTAGGTTGATCGCCCATTGGATCTTTGCATTAACCTGCTCATTAAAATACCCTTTTAACAGCTCAATTTTGACGAAAGAGCCTTGCCGGATGCCCACAGCGACGCCAAAGGCTACGGAATAGATAAAGAAAGTTCTGGCAAGTTCTTCCGTCCAGTTTGGGGCGCTCGGCAATAAAAACCGGGCTGTCACCTGGAGTGCCACTACTGCTATCATTCCAAGCAAACTCAGTAGAGCTCCGTAGCGGGCTATCGCATAAAAGAGGTTAATCGCCTTTTGCATCATTTGGCAGTTGGTTTGCGATTTTCTCATAGTATAGGCGAAGCGAAGGAGAGATGCTTTGCATCACCGCTTCGCTGGCTTTTTTTCGGAAAGCTTCCTGGTCTACTTCTATGAAAGTCATTCCTTGTTCAATAAGCTTTTTTCGCAGTTCATCTTCCTGGTTTTCAAAGAGCCTCGCGTGGTATTCCTGCGCTTCCTTTCCCGCCTGCACCACTATTTCGCGGTGTTCGGGTTTTAGTGCCTGAAATTGCTTTTCCCCTATCACTACATACACCCAGCCGATAACATGTCCAGTGAGGTTCAGGTATTTCTGCACTTCATAAAGACCGCCGCTGTAGATCAGGGCAAAGGGGTTTTCCTGCCCTTCTACTGTACCCTGCTGCAAGGCCGTAAATACTTCCGAAAATGACATAGGTGTAGGCTTAGCGCCCAGCGCCTCCCAGGTTTTTACAGAAACCGGAACGGGTGGCACGCGTAAAATCATACCTTTCAAGTCGCCGGGAGAACGGATGGGCCGGTTAGAGGTAAGGTGTCTGGGGCCTCGGGCAAAATAGGCCAAGGGCCGCAAGCCTATTTTTTTGATCATTTCTTTCTCTATAGCGTCGCCCACGGCTCCGCTTAGCACCTGTTCTATATGGTTAAAATCTTTAATGAGGTAGGGCATGCCGCAGAAGCCCGTAATTTCGGACCAATTTTGCATGGACTCCCCTGTTATGGTCATATCATCAATACCAGCTTCGATGGAGCGAATGATGTCCAGTTCCCTTCCTAATTGTTCACTTGGGAAAACACGCACCTCTATGCTACCCTGGGAGAGAGAGTCGACACGTTGTGCAAAATAGACCGCTGACTGATGCCAGATATCCGACTCATTCGCCTGGTGTCCGAATTTGAGGATCACCTTCGGACGATTATGCTCTGTTGAGCCACAACCCGAAAAGACAAACCATGATGCCAGGATGAAAAAAAATAGTCGGTACATAAACAGGAATATGCGTGGTGGGCTAAAATAGGGAGTTATTATGAGAGAAAAAAGGCAGGGGCGCCTGCGATAGTAGGATACGTGCTACCATGCGGCTGCCTTCTCTGCACATTTTTCGCCATCGATGGCCGCAGAGATGATACCGCCTGCGTAGCCTGCGCCCTCACCGCAGGGATAAAAGCCTTTTACACTGGTGTGCTCCAACGTGTCCCGGTCGCGCGGAATGCGCACCGGCGACGAGGTGCGCGATTCAGGGGCGTGCACCACAGCGTCGTTGGTGAGATACCCCCGCATTGACTGACCAAACTGCCTGAACCCATCTTGCAGGCTGCGATAGATAAATTCGGGAAACACACTCTTCAATTCTACGGAGGTGATTCCCGGTTTGTAGGAAGTTACCGGCAGGTCGGCAGATTGCCGCCCTTTGATAAAGTCCATCAGCCGCTGTGCCGGTACTCTTTGCGAATGTCCGGCTTCAGCACAGGCTTTTTGTTCTATTTCCTTCTGAAAAAGCATTCCGGCCAGCGCACCATGCTGGCTGTATTTTTTAAAGTCCTCCAACCGCAGTTCCACTACGATTCCGGAGTTAGCGGTTTTTTGGTCCCGTCGGGAGGGCGACCAGCCATTGGTGACCACTTCGCCCGGACTGGTAGCACAGGGCGCAATAATGCCGCCGGGACACATGCAAAAAGAATACACACCCCGGCCGTTCACCTGCCTTACGATGCTGTAAGGAGAGGGCGGTAAATAAGGGCCTCTGTCCGCGCATTTATATTGGATGCTGTCAATGAGGCTTTGCGCATGTTCCACACGTACGCCCAGGGCAAAGGGCTTGACTTCTATGTCAATACCTTTCCGGGAGAGCATCTCAAAAATATCGCGGACCGAATGCCCGGTGGCAAGAATCAGTTTCGAGGCGTGCAGTGTCTCGCCTGCTTCCGTTTTTACACCAGCAACGGCGCCGTCCTTTAGTAGAATGTCCGTAATACGCGTATTGAAATGCACTTCGCCGCCATGTGCCAGGATAAACTCCCTGATTTGCGCGATAATGCCCGGTAACTTGTTGGTGCCGATGTGGGGGTGCGCGTCAACCAATATATCCGGGTTAGCACCAAATGCAGTCAGGAGCTTCAATATCCGCTGCACGTCGCCGCGTTTGGTAGACCGGGTATAGAGCTTGCCATCCGAATAAGCGCCGGCGCCACCTTCTCCGAAGCAGTAGTTGGAGTCTTCATTCACCACATGGTCGCGGTTAATGGCCTTAAGATCGCGACGGCGGGCGCGCACGTCCTTTCCCCGTTCTAATATGACAGGCTTTTTTCCCAGCTCTATGCACCGCAAGGCAGCAAACAAACCTGCTGGCCCCGCACCAATGATCAATATTTCCTCTGCCTGTGCTACGTGGGGATAGTCGGGCGGCATTAAGGGCGTTTCCTTAAAATCTTCCTGAATATACAGCCGCACTTTCAGGTTTATTTTTACCACACGCTGCCGGGCATCAACAGAGCGCTTCAGAATTTCCAGGTGACGAATCTGAGCCATTGGCACGCCCGATTTCCGGGCTACTTCGATCTTAAGGGC
>CAYUJK010000416.1:0-3650 GCA_964444895.1 uncultured Roseivirgaceae bacterium | reverse complement strand
GCCTGGGTCAGCTTGAAGTGAAACGGGTGGGTCAATATGGGGTGAGATTATCAGTAATGGATCCATGACATGCAAATGCGTTCTAACTCAACACGAAGGAATTAACAAGCCTTCAGAAATATCATCCGTTATATGATCAAAAAATGAATATTAATCGTTATTTTGAAGAAAAACTGATATGCCATGAACGTAGCAGAATTACAATTACAACTTCATCAAACCATCGATTCCATTACCGACACAAAAAAATTAGAAGCCGTTTATACTTTGCTAAAAGGTTCAGAAGGTCCTTTTAAGCCCATGTCACTGCAAGAATATACCGGTGCGATCGATGAAGCCAGGCAGCAAATAAAAGATGGCAACTACAAGAGTGTTGATGATTTGGAAAAAGAATCGGAAAACTGGTGAAAAAAAGACGAGTCATTTGGTCGGATAGGGCAAAATCCTCTTTAAAGGAACATTACGACTACATCAAAAAAGACTCGGTATCGGCAGCCAAAAAGGTTAAGTCAGAACTTATCAATGCTTCAAAAACCCTTAGCTCAAATCCCGAAAAGTACCAGGTGGATGAATATTATCCTAACAATCCCGGAAACATCAGGCGTTTTTTTCGATGGAGCTACCGGATAGTTTATCAGGTAAATGAGCAAACCATCGATATATTGAACGTTTTGCATACCAGCCAGGAACCTACCCGGAAATAATTCCCCCCACTGGCGCAAGCATCCGCTTGTGCCATCCATCCCATAGCGTCTGCTATTCCTTGCGGGGCAAGCAAGTCCCTTCTCTGTGCCTGCAATGGGGAGCCGGGGTTTTTAATCGACACTGGTAAGCGGGGCATCTGCGCAGGTCTAAGCGAGGCGGGCGGGTTTGCTTGCAGGCAGGGGCGAGTGAGAAAGGTGAGTGTTGAGTGTATGCACGCGGACTAATTGCTTCCATAACATCAAGTACAAACTGACGTAATTTGTAAATTGAAAAATCGCTACATTTATATCTGAAAATATAAGAAAATGAAGGCAATTGACATCAAGACGGAATTGAGGCAACTTATAGATCAGGAAACCGACCAACTTATATTAGAAGCGATAAGAACATTGCTGAAAAAATCCAGCTTAGACCCTATACTAAAACAGAAGCTTTCCAGCCGAGCGTTACAATCAGAAAAAAATATAAAAAGCGGCAAAGTCTATGACAGGAGTGAAGCTGAAACAAGGCTAAAGAAGCGTTTGGGAATATGAAGGTAGTTTATACTGACCAATCCCTTGACAGTCTGGAAGAACTGATGATTTTTTTGATTGAAGAACAAAAAATACCCCTGGACAAGGTTTTGGAGATGCAAACCAAAATATTGGATAAGTCAGATAGTTTAGCGGATCATCCTTACACGGGCCAGACAGAAGAATACCTGGAAAGGGCATAGGAGATTGGTAGAAGGCCACATTAAGATTATTTACAGAGTAGAAGACCAGTACATTTACATCACAGATTTTTTTGACGCCAGACAAGACCCCATCAAAATAAAAGGTTGAATGTCTACCCCACTGGCGCAAGCGTCCGCTTGTGTCCTCCGTGGGCAAACCCACTAGAATTTTTACCACAAAGTATACCATGCTTTACACAAAGCGCACGAAGCAAGGGAGCCTTGCTGCATACCATCTATCTGGTCCAGGGCCATTCATCATTTGTAAAAAACACCATCGCCCTTCGTTTCCCGCTTTTGGCGGGACGAGCCTGCCCGCCTATGCACAGTTCCTACCGAGGCAGGCAGGGGCGGGTGAGAAAGGCGATTGTATCGCGAATACCCCTCGCGCACTTTTACATATCGTGCGAAGTCCAGGTAATATCGCATTCACTTCACAATAAAGTGGCGCCAACTTTGTCAAAGTTCAAAACTTTGACAAAGTTCCTGTTAATGACCCCGTCAGACCAGTCGCTGGCATGCGCGCTGAGCCGGTCTGACGGCTGCACGAAGCAGGGGAGTTTCATTTGCATGCCATTCACCTGACCAGGGCCTCACCCCGACCAGCCGGTTCAAGTCTTCGGCTTTATGCAACAGTCCTGGCGATTTTCCTAAGAAATACAAGCGCCCCGCAGGTCCTTCCTTCGTCAGGACGACAAGGCGGCATTTTGGTCAATTGAATTTTGAATAGAATTGCGGCACGAGTGTTTTTACCACAGGTAGTGCTTGTTTTTTTATGTTGACGAACCAACTCCCCCCAATCATAAACCAACCGGCGCCCTCCATCCAAAGGCTTGCCAACGGCGATGCGCTAAAGTCTTAGGTCGCTTGCACCATAGTTTTAGCCACGCAGTTGTCCACTTCAATAAAGGTTAAACATTAAATAGATATATTGAATCTATGAAATCGTTATCTTTACTAGAAAATAAGTGAAACAATGAAGCCAGAGGTGAAATACAGACTGATAGAAAAGCTTGTCCATACAGAGGATGAAGCGATATTGGGGCAGATAGAGGAGATATTGGAGGGGAGCAGTTTTATCAGCAAGGAGATGGGGGAGGAACTTGACAGGCGAATGGAGAAGTACCAGAAAGGCGAGAGCAAGCTATACACCTGGGAAGAAGTAAAAGAGTATGTTAAAGCCGGGAAATGAGTTATACTTTATTTTTTACAGATGATGCCAGGGAAGATATCCTGGAAGGGTATAAATGGTACGAAGAACAGCGGGAAGGACTTGGAGAAGAATTTTTAGACAATTTAGACGCAACCACAGATAACATAAAAGAATATCCCCTACACTACCAGGTTCAGCATAAAGAGCAACGGGCAGCGTTATTACGCCGGTTTCCTTATAAGGTGATCTATTTTATAGATAAGGAACAAGTTGTTGTGCAGGCTGTTATCAGGATGAGCCGGGATCCGCAAATCTGGCAAAGCAGGAAGGGATAATCTACAGTGCTTTCATACTCCGGAGCCCCTTCCCCCTCGCGCGCTTTTACATATCGTGCGAAGTCCAGGTAATATCGCATTCACTTCACAATAAAGTGGCGCCAACTTTGTCAAAGTTCAAAACTTTGACAAAGTTCCTGTTAATGACCCCGTCAGACCAGTCGCTGGCATGCGCGCTGAGCCGGTCTGACGGCTGCACGAAGCAGGGGAGTTTCATTTGCATGCCATTCACCTGACCAGGGCCTCACCCCGACCAGCCGGTTCAAGTCTTCGGCTTTATGCAACAGTCCTGGCGATTTTCCTAAGAAATACAAGCGCCCCGCAGGTCCTTCCTTCGTCAGGACGACAAGGCGGCATTTTGGTCAATTGAATTTTGAATAGAATTGCGGCACGAGTGTTTTTACCACAGGTAGTACTTGTTTTTTTATGTTGACGAACCAACCCTTGCCAACAATTCTTCCCAAAACGCCCCTCGCGCGCTGTCGCATTCACTTCACAATAAAGTGCCAACTTTGTCAAAGTTTCGAACTTTGACAAAGTTATAGCCACAAGAACCACCCGGTCTGCGCCCCACTCGCCTGCTTTTCAAAATCAGGCGAGCACTACCGATTGCTGACATTATTCCCCCAGCCCCTGCGGTGCTACCAGGATCACGGTTTCTTTTTCCACAATCACCTGACCGGGCGTCAGGTCTTTGGTTTTCCGCACATATTTGCGCTCGGTGTAGCTTACGGGTACCAGC
>CAYUJK010000415.1:0-3664 GCA_964444895.1 uncultured Roseivirgaceae bacterium | reverse complement strand
TCGCCCATGCTCATCACGTTGTTGCTGCGCAGGAATATCCATAGTGCGGCGGTCATAAGTGGCGGGAAGAGCGCCCAGGCAAAACCGAGCAGCGACTGCCGGTAGAGGGCCTTCAGGTTTCTTTTGAAAAGCCGCAGACCGAGTTCATGTGAGTCGGGCAGATCGCGGATGATGCTGCGCAGGTGGTGTAGCAAATTGCGCTCGCCGGCGTCGGCAGAGTATATGGTCACTTTGAGGTGTTGGTCTTTCATTTTTTTGGTTTTACTTCATCAGAGTCCCCTCCTCACGTCGTCGGAAGATTCTGATGGGAGGACGTTACCTTGAGGTGTTGGTCTGCTAAATTTCCGATTTCAATTCATCGAGTTTTCGTCCCTGTGTATAGAGACTTTGAGGAAGAAAAAACATACAAAGAAAACTCGGTAGCGGCATATTAACTTCGAAGTTAGCATCTTTAACGCCAGTAGTGACAAGAGAAGATTTTTTACTATTACTTGGACTTAATTGTTCAATTCTTTCTTCACTTCTTCAATAATCTTTGGGGACAGTCTAAAATTAGTTTGCTGAATTTTCCCAATAATGTCTAATGCATTAGCTATGTGTCCTCTTTTTTGAGCCCGAACTATCACGCCAATTGTTCCAAGCACATTCAACCCAACTTTTTTGGCGTATTTTCTAGCTCTTAAATCGTCCAGGATTAAAAGACTCTCTGCGCCAAAATCTAGTGCTAACGCGACAGCACTTGCCTCACCTTCATCAATTGTTGCCTTCAAAGCTTTTGAAAGATTTGAAGGCGCCTGTAGGATTTTAATCCATGTGGGTGTCTTATCTCCAAACTCCTTTGAAATTTCCTCAGTTATAGCCACCTCTCCAAAAACCTCTCTCAAAAGGTCCAACTCGCCTATTGACGTTAAGATTATTAAACAACTCGTGTCAGCAATAACAATTCTTTCAGGCATTTTTTATGTCTGAGATAATTTCATCGGGATCATCCCCAAAAACAGAATAACCGTAGTCGCCCATGGTTTCTATAAAAGTCCGCTTTGAAATTCCGACTATCTCGGCCGCCTGCCCGAGTGTAATATTTCCTCTTTTATAATATTCCCCCGCTATGATCATCTTCAATTCATGTTCATTGAAATGTGCCAGTTCCGGAAGTTTTATGGTCAATGTATTCATGTCACTTAGCTTGTAAATTGAATATTCAATTTAACATTTCAACCACTTACCTGCAAATGGCATTTTGAAGAATATCTAAGGTGTTGGTCTTTCATTTTTTTTGTTTTACTTCATCAGAGTCCCCTCCTCACGTCGTCGGGAGACTCTGATTGGGAATTACTTTTACAACAAACAAGCAGGATGAATACCCTCTCCCTCTGACAAAGAATAGCTGACCACCATAGCGTTCGGAAGGTCTTGTGATGAAGCGAAATAACGCAGTTTTTGAACGTCTGAATAGATGGCGGTTCGTTTTACCTCAACGGCCAATTCACCGACCACAAAGTCTATTTCTTTTTGATTCTTTGTATGAAAATAAGACACTTTCCCGTACTTCCTGAGATTGAGAAACACGGCATTTTCCAACAACTGCCCTTCAGAAAGTCTTGCAAGTTGATTTGCCATCCCATTATCACTGATGTAAACCTTGTTTGTACTGCTCACCTGTTTACCGGTATTTTTACCATATCGGGGCACAAAGTGAAAGAAATAAGACCCTTCCAGGAAGGCCATATAGTTGGAAACCGTTTCCCGGGTAATCCCCAATTCAGACGACAGACGACTTATTTCTACCTTATTGCCAATGCGAGAGGTGAGCAGCCTGATGAGGTCGCGCATAAACCCTACTTTACTGATATTTGACAATTGCAAAAGGTCGGTTTGAAAATATGACTTAAAAATGTCTTTCAGGTAAGCCAACTTTACCTCATTTGTCTCTGCCAGCACCACCTGCGGAAAACCCCCGAAGGTCAAATATTCGTCATACCATCGAATGTATTTTTCATACAACAAACGGCTCTTCCGCTTTTCAAGGACGGGCGTCTCTTCGGGTAGTTTGCCAATGGCGCCTTTAAAGAATAGAAACTCATCAAAGTCCAGTGGGTACATCTCAAATTCCAATTTTCTGCCGGCCAGCGATTCCGGGAAAAGATTTTTCAGGTAGTAGCTACTGGAACCGGTAACGATGAATTTGATGTCATAGTGATCATACAGGTATTTAAGCGGTTTTACTATTTCAGGATAAGACTGAATTTCATCCAAAAAAATATATGCCTTTTGAGAAGAATCAATACCCAGATCACAGAAGTTTTTATAAATATTGTTGTAGTCGGTTTCCTCAAAAACACTTTGATCCAAGGGGTTTTCAATGTCTAAAATCAGTTTGTTGTTCGATGTTATCTTATTATGAAGCTGCCTGAGAAGCACCGACTTGCCTACACGGCGCATGCCGGTAACCACTAAAATCTCCTTCAGATCGATGAATCCCCAGATTTTCGCAAACAACTTTCTGTCTATAAACTCAACACCATTAGTCATTTATATAAAAATTTGACTGATAACAATAGGCAAATTACTTGATTTTTGCATAAATCCATAAAGAAATAATCTTTACTTTTCTTCACAGCGCCCAACATTCACAAGAAACCTACCGATTGCTCAATGAGATAATCAACGCGGTAAGAGAAAGTGCAGCGCTCACTATGCCCAGCACGCGGGTAACGTTGGGCAGGGTGTAGCGGTTGGTGGTGCGAGCCTCCAGCGGCGGCACAATGATCAGGTCGTCTCGTTTGAGGTAAAAATTCCGTGCCGCCAGGGTGCGCTCGTCCAGGAGATTGAGGTAGATTACCTTTGACTCTCCCCCCTCCTGCCGAACGATCTTGATATTCGTACGATCGGCAAACTCCGTCAGGTTTCCGGAGATGGAAATGGCGTCGAAAATCGTTGTTTCAGGGCTGAAGCTGGTGTACCGACCTTCGCTTTCCACCTCGCCCAAAATCGTAAAGTGGAAGTTGAGAAGCTGAATGCGTACCATGGGTGTTTCGAAGTAGCCATCCAGGGCTTCTTTCACCTTGGCTTCGGCCTCGGGAATGGTAAGACCTGACAGCTTCACCTTCCCAATTTGCGGCAACTCAAGTTCTCCGTTCAGGTCCAGCACAAATCCCGAGTTCATACGATCTAGCATGATGGAAGACATCCCGCCTTCCCCGGCGGCGGTCCCACCGCCCAACATGCGCTGGTTCATCACTCCTGCGCTGCCTCCTTGATTTTCTCCCTGATTATATTGGTTCAGCTTTCGAATGATGCCGAGGTCCGTTTCGTATTTTTTGATAAAGTTGTACTCCTCTCCCGTGAGACTCGCCACCCGCAATGAAATAATATCCTCGGGAAGCAGGGTATAGAGCGTCTTTTGCAGGGGATAGGTACGCATCACTGTATCCAAGGGGCTTTTTTCCTTCAAATCGTCTCCATACTGCAAGTAGGTGATTTTCTTGTTAGGCACACAAGAAGCTGCGAGGAAAGCGATGGACAGCATGCCCAAAGCGAACTTAGGGCTTTTCATCATATTTATTTTCACGATGCGGATTCGGTTATTATTAGTGAGTTTTCAGATGTCCTGGTTTAATGAGTATCAACGTTCCAGATGTTCAATATCGTCCTGGTCTTTGGC
>CAYUJK010000414.1:3485-3668 GCA_964444895.1 uncultured Roseivirgaceae bacterium | reverse complement strand
GGTCCGCCTTCGGAAGTGGTGAGCGGCATGGGACGAAAGCAATTGGCGGCCTCTCCGGCCATTACCAAAGCGGAGTCGCCCGACAACCAGGTGATGCACATCGAGTGGTCGTTTCTGCCGGAGCTCAATGAGGACATTACCGGCTTTGTGCTGATGCGCTCCCGGTTGGATGCAGGACCTTAC
>CAYUJK010000414.1:0-3475 GCA_964444895.1 uncultured Roseivirgaceae bacterium | reverse complement strand
GAAGAAATAGTAACGGACATCGCACCCACAGAAAGGTGGACGGCAGATACCGAGGCCATGACGGATAACTATTATAAAATAAAAGTATTGGGCAAGCACGGAGAGGTCTCTCTTTCTTTTTCTTACTACGCCCAACTCGTGGACAGCATTCCCCCGGTAGTTCCCACAGGCTTTGCAGGGGAAATAGATACCACGGGGATCGTAACCTTGAAGTGGGACCGAAACCCCGA
The DNA here is from genome assembly GCA_964444895.1 of uncultured Roseivirgaceae bacterium. Lineage (GTDB taxonomy): Bacteria > Bacteroidota > Bacteroidia > Cytophagales > Cyclobacteriaceae > CAJXNP01. Next base: position 3,245 of record CAYUJK010000414.1, on the reverse strand, counting down.
CAGCGACTTGCTGGGCTATCGGGTCTTCCGCAGCAACTTTATAGAAGACGAGTTTGTGCAACTCACCGAAGGGCCGGTGCTCACCGAACAGTTCATCGACTCCATCCCTTTAAATTCGCTCACGGAAAAGATCTACTACAAAGTAGCCGCCGTGGACCAGCGCTACAATATATCCGATGCATCCGTTGCATTAGAACTAAAGAAACCCGATAAGGTGCCGCCGGTAGCGCCGGTGCTGAGAAACCCCGAAGCATCCGCCGCAGGCATTACCATTTCCTGGATACCCAGCAGTAGCACGGATGTAGAGAAGCACGTGCTCTACCGCTCCGAGGGTAGTAATGCGAACGAGTGGACGGTGCTGAGCGTCATTCCCTTGTCAGACACCACATACGCGTACTCCGATAACGCCCCCCTTCCTGGTAAGAAATATTTTTATACTATTGTCGCAGTAGATGATGATGGACTGGAATCGGAACCTGCCAAGCCGGTAGTAGCCCAAAAGACTGATTGGAAGACTCGTCCTGCCATTCAAAAGATCAGTGCTGATGTGGACCGGGATCTGAAACAAATAACCCTGCTTTGGAACTACGAACAGACCGGCGTGGAGCGGTATGTAATCTACCGGGCCGTCGGTGCCGACCCCATTCGAATTTACACCTCAGTGCCTGCAGATGGCAATATGTTCACCGACAAAAAGCTGACCCCCAACACCCAATACACCTATATGGTAAAGGCCGCTTTTGCCGACGGGGCAGAGTCTGAGTTTAGCAAAGAGGTGAGGGTGAGGTATTAGAGGGAGGAAAAGCCATTCCATAAGGCTTATGTGCCAAAATTATCCTATAATTGTTTGATCGTCGGGTGAGGGCCTCGTGGACAGGTGGCTGCAGGGCGCTTCATTAAAACGATTCGAAAAAACGATAAACCCCGAATTATTTTGCTGCTTACGTTTACGCTTCTTGTGCTTCTTTTTTCGGCGCTGCTTTGCGTCATGTTTTGGTCGAGACCCAGTGTGCAGAAATATATTTGCCTGGCGGGCACGGCAACATTTCTTGTGCTTGCGGCCATGCTGCTCTACGACGTCCGGCGCCATGGCATCCTTACGCTTCAGGTGGGCAACTGGCCGGCGCCCTTTGGCATTACCCTGGTAGCTGATCTCTTCAGCGCTATCATGGTGCTCATCACCGCTATTATTGGCCTGACCACGCTGGTGTATGGCCTGGAAGATGTGAATGCTGAAAGAAAGTCTAAGGGTTTTTACCCGATCTTCCTGTTCCTGCTTTTTGGCGTATGCGGTTCCTTTCTGGCGGGCGATGTCTTTAACCTCTTTGTGTGGTTTGAAGTGATGCTGGTGTCATCATTCGTACTGATCTCGCTGGGCAGTACCAAGGCCCAGTTGGAAGGCTCTGTAAAATACGTGATCCTGAATTTTATCGCCTCGGGCTTTTTCCTCACGGGCATCGGCATTCTCTACAAAGCTACGGGCGCGCTGAACATGGCCGAATTGGCCCTGATCATCAGGGAGCAAGACACCAATTCGGGGCTCATTACGCTGTCGGCCATTTTCTTTTTTATGAGCTTTGGTATTAAATCGGCGGTATTTCCACTGTTTGCCTGGCTGCCGGCGTCGTACCATACCCCGCCGGTATCGGTATCGGGTTTGATGGCGGGCCTGCTTACGAAAGTGGGCGTGTACACGCTCATCCGGTTTTTTTCGCTGATATTCATCCAGGAAATAGCGTTCACCCACACCCTGCTTTTGATTGTGGCGGCTTTTACCATGGTTTCGGGTGTGCTTGGCGCCATGGCCCAGAATGAGTTTCGCAAGGTGCTCTCTTTCCACATCGTCAGCCAGATAGGCTACATGGTAATGGGTCTGGCCATCTTCACGCCGCTGGCCCTTGCGGGTGCGGTGTTTTACATCATTCACCATATCGTGGTAAAGACCAACCTGTTCCTGATCAGCGGCATTGCCAAAACAGTAAACGGTCACTACCTGCTCAACCGGGGCGGTGGCATGTACGACAGGTTTCCGCTGATAGCGGGGCTGTTTGCGATATCCGCTTTCTCCCTGGCCGGCATTCCTCCTTTATCGGGATTCTGGGGGAAGTTTATCCTGGCAAAAGCCGGTCTTGAGGCAGGCCAGGTGGCTATTGTGGTGGTATCGCTGGCGGTGGGCTTGCTCACACTCTACTCGATGGTCAAAATATGGACTTCGGTTTTTTGGGCTAATGACACTGAAAAAAGCACCCATCTGGCGGCAGAAGTACCCTTCACCCAAAGAAGCCTGCTGCAAAAGAAGTACCTGATGGTGTTGCCTGTGGTCGCACTGGCATCTATTACCCTGTTTTTGGGATTAAACCCCGATTTTCTGGTATCTTTATCTACCGATATCGCAACGCAGTTGTTAAACCCCGAAGACTATATAAAAGCAGTTTTGAACCCTTAACACAAGCTCATGGTGATCTATATACTAAATTTCATCGCCGCGGTATTTATGGCATATTTCACCTTTAAGGTTTATCCCGGGGTACCATCCACTGCCTTGTTTTCCTTTTTGATGTTCATGGGCTGGTACCTCGTGTTGTGGCTCCTCTCCTATTTTTACGACGAGCGGGGTCATTTCAAAAAACTGCCGAAAATTATCGGGCTGGCCCTGTTTTACGTGAAGGAGCTGTTCCTGGCCTCGCTGCGTGTAGCCTACGATGTGCTCACCCCCACGGACTATATGAAACCGGCGATTATTGCCCTGCCACTGGAAGCCAAAACTGACCTGGAGATTACCCTGCTGGCCAATTTTATCACGCTTACACCGGGCTCGCTAAGCCTGGAGGTGTCCGAAGATCGCTCTACGTTATTCATTCACGAGACCTACGTTAAAGACGACGACCTGGAGCGATCGAAGAAGGTCATAAAAGAAGGCTTTGAAAAGAGAATATTGAAGATTACGAGATGAACCTTTTTGAAACATCCCTTTCGATAGCCATCGCCGCCCTATGCATTTGCATGGTGCTGATACTATACAGATTTATCAAAGGCCCGTCGCTGCCCGACAGGGTGATAGCCCTGGATGTGTTCTCTGCCCAACTCCTTGGGGTATTGGCCATTTACTCCATCATCAGCGGCGTGCGAGACTACCTGGATGTCGCTATTGTGCTATCGCTGGTAACGTTTATGGGCACCATGGCCTTCGCTTATTATTTACTTCAGGATAAGAACAAAAAATAAATAAAGTGCTCAAAATGATG
>CAYUJK010000413.1:0-3671 GCA_964444895.1 uncultured Roseivirgaceae bacterium | reverse complement strand
GCAATTATGACACCTGCAGCCTTGTCTATTGTTATCAATACATTTAAAACAGAAAAGGAAAAGAACAAAGCGATCGGAATTTGGGGGGCCATGGGCGGTATTGGCGCAACAGGGGGCCTGCTCATCGGAGGGCCAACAACAGAGTTTTTTGGGTGGGAATGGATATTTTTCATTAATGTTCCCATGGGAGTTATCGTGCTCATTTTAACTCCCTTGCTATTGAAAGAAAGTAATGATAGAACCATTAGTAATTTTGACATACCCGGAGCTATCCTAATCACCGGCTTTTTACTGGTGATAGCCTATGCAATAACCGGAATCCCTGAATACGGTTGGGCAAGTATCCATACTTTGTTATGCTTTGCCGGCGGTTTTCTGCTTTTGATTGCATTTATCCAACTGGAAAAAAGAACGGAAGAACCGATTCTTCCCTTTCACATTTTCCAATCGCCTACATTGGTTGGGGGCAACCTACTAATTTTACTTGCAGGCATGTCTGTGGACGGCATGCTGTATATATTCACCTTATTTGCTCAGCAACTACTTGGGTACACAGCGCTTCAGTTTGGCTTAACAATGACCGCGATGACTGCTCTATCTGTGGTGGGCGTGTACATGGGGCAGTATATTATTTCACGACTTGGGTTGGGAATTGTAGGGATTAGCGGTATGATTTTATTGGGACTGGGGATGGTATTGATGAATTCCCTTCCTGTGGAACAAATGACATGGGTGATGTTGATTGCGTTATCTGTTTTTGGAATCGGCATGGGGGCTTCCTTTGTTGCCGCTCAAATTGCCGCACTGTCAAATATAAAAGAGGAAGACTCGGGTCTTGCTTCGGGAGTGGTTGAAACTACTTTTAGTGTAGGTGGCGCATTAGGCATCGCTGTCTTAGCCACCATATCGCAAGTCTTTTCCGGGAATTCGAATCCTGAAATCTTAACTTCAACAGGTGTGAGCTATGCTTTTAGTATGGTAGCCATATTTTCAGTTTTTGGAATTGCCATCGCTTTGTTCTTTTTCAAAAATACTGTCCCGTTCTTGACGAAAACACAGGGATGAAAAGATTTTTGATAAACCGAATCATTCTCTGAATGTACAAAGACGACAACATAAACGGTAGTGACCATCCACAATGGGTAAAAATTAAAAAAATGATGAAAGAGAATTCAGTTAAAATTGAAAAATTGTTTAGTGCTCCTGTCAATTTATTGTGGGCCATTTGGACAGAACCAACCTTCATAAATCAATGGTTTGGTTCTGATGAAAAAGGAACGGTGAATACGGTAAACATCGACTTGTCTGTGGGTGGTAAATACAAAATTGCCTTCAGGGATTCAGATGGGTCAAATCACACTGCACTTGGTGAGTTTATTGAGATTATCCCATTTTCTAAGCTACTATACACTTGGGAGTGGGAAAGCGAATCAGGTCACACTTCGAAAGTACAAGTAGATTTTATTCAGCAACAGGAAGATACGCTTTTAATACTCACGCACTCTCTCCTCAACCCTAACTCCACCCATAGCTATTTAGAAGGATGGAACGGTGCCCTGGAAAAAATCATTCACAAGATTTTGAGGAAAAGCCCTACGGAAGGCTAAAGACATCAGGATGAGGAAGTTAATTCTAATAGTACACACTTCATTGGATGGCTTTGTACGAATATTAGGTGATTTTATACCCGGTATTTTTTGGAAAAAGGATTCCCTTTTTTACTCGTGTCCGGAATTTAAGCTCAAAGGATAAGCAAAAACAAAAAGATTTTGCTTAATAAAATAATTGAGAAATACGGCAGGAAGTAATTGCCAGCAACCAATCGAGGCAATCCTGAGTCAGCGACTACCTGCGCCAGCTAAAACCCGTTACACCTTCCAATTCCTAATTTGACCCTACTCACACCCCGGAATTATACGCCAAAGCATATAATTCATTTTTTTAAACTAAAATTATATCTAATTACATATAATGTGTTATATTTGTTTGTTTTTATATTTAAAAGCATATAATGAAGCAGTTGGCGGAGTTTGTTAAAGAGCGTAGGAAAGAAGTTGATCTTACACAAGAGGAATTCGCTGAACGCGCGGGGGTGGCGCTAACCGTAATACGCAAAATAGAACAGGGTAAAACAAATCTGAATATGGATAAGGTGAACCATGTTCTTCGCATGTTTGGACATGAATTGGCTCCTGTGAACAGCAAAGATCTTGATGAATGAGACAGGGAAAAGTGTTTTATAAGGATCATTTGGCCGGCATCATCACAGAAACGAATGAGGGTGAATATGTATTTCAGTATGACGATCAGTACGTAAAAGATCATCCGAATGACTTCATAACGTTCACCATGCCGGTTACCGATAAACCATACACTGAAAAGCGTCTATTCCCATTTTTTGAAGGTTTGGTCCCCGAAGGTTGGTTGTTAGATATGGCTTCTGAAAACTGGAAGATCAATAAAAATGATCGCATGGGATTGCTTCTCGCCTGTTGCCGGAATTGTATCGGCGCGGTAAATGTGGAACCCAGCCTATCGGAAACGCAGACCATGATTGAAAATGATGGCAAATAGATGTTTATATTGCTATGAATCCATTGATGATGGATTGGATTTTCACCAAAAATGTTCGATGGAGTTCTTTGGGGTGTCCACACCACCCAAAATAGAATATTCGCTGGATCAAATGGAGGAGCTTGCGAAACACGTGGTCGAGGGAAGTGTTGCAGTGCCTGGAGTTCAGCCAAAACTATCTTTATCTCTGGTCAAAAAAACGAAAGAAAATTCAGATACGCGACTAACGGTAGTTGGAGCATTGGGTGGCCACTATATCTTTAAACCTCCATCTGACAGATTTCCCGAAATGCCCGAGAATGAGCATGTAACCATGCGAATAGCGCAAGACTTCGGAATTCGGGTAGCGCCATCATCATTAATCAGACTGGCTTCTGGTGAGCTGTCTTATATCACAAAGCGAGTGGACAGGACAGCAACAGGAGAAAAGATCCACATGATTGATATGTTTCAGATCACGGAAGCATTTGATAAGTATAAAAGCTCGATGGAAAAGGTGGGAAAGGCATTGGATAGCTATTCCAGCAACACATTGCTTGACAAAACCTATTTCCTGGACTTAGCTCTTTTCTCTTTTGTAACCGGTAATAATGATATGCACCTGAAGAACTTCTCCATGATTGAGGGTCCTTCCGGCTGGGTGTTAGCCCCCGCTTACGACCTTCTAAGTGTGTCAATTGTGCTCCCGCAGGATACAGAAGAACTCGCACTGACATTAGATGGAAAGAAAAAGAAGTTAAAACGGGAACATTTTGAAAAGTTGGGAGAAGGATTGGGATTAACACCCAAACAAATAAAAGGAGCCTTCAGCCGAATGGTAAACAATAAATCAAAAGCATTCCAATGGATAGATCGATCATTCTTATCGAATGATATGAAAATTGATTATCATGAGGTTATTGAACGGAAATATGAGCAATTGGGATTAAAGTAAAATTGGAGATAGCTCGGCCAGATGAACTGCTTCTCACATTACCAGGCGTAGGTTTATGCCGAGGTTTTGGGGTTGAATTGGGCGGGGATCTCTGAGCCGAAAGCTCCTTATCGCACTTTCCGTTGTGCATTTTTTAGAATATTTGCTCATTTTGTTGTGCGTT
>CAYUJK010000412.1:0-3671 GCA_964444895.1 uncultured Roseivirgaceae bacterium | reverse complement strand
TTTTGCCAATCAATCCCGAATTCATAAGAAAATTGCAAAATCGGTATTTATTATCAACGAAAAACGCAAAAGACACGAAAGAGATACGTCTTCGACGCTTTGAGAATTGTGATGCATTTTTTTGAGAATTTCGCGCATTTCGTTGTTTAATATGAGAAACAGGAATTTTGTGGTACACCGAGAAGTGAGGGTGACGTGTCTTCTTTACCTTTTCGAGCAGTTTGACAATGTTTCTCGCAAATGTTTTCTTTAAAGAAAATTTGCCAACATGCTCCAACCCATTTCGGCCCCAACAGACGAAATCATACACCTCCTGGAAAACTCCACCATTGGCACTCCCGGTAAGAGCGTCACTTATCGACTGTCCGATGTGAGAAACAAAATACGCCACATAATCTCTCCGGTATTCGCAACACTGCAAAAACAGGGAAGAGTAATTGGAAGCTGCTGTTTTTGTCATAGGACCACTTCCTTGCAGGGTCAATCTATTAATTCCAGTTATATCCGTTATTTTGTTTTCTCGAGAGCCTATCAAAGGGGTAATAACGGGTTAGGACTAAAAAAAAGAATTGTAGAAAGCGCCCTCAAAAGAAAAGTGAAGGACCTTCTTGAAAGCACCTTGGCTTCAAGCTCTCAGAAGAAACACTTTTTTTATGCCTACTTGGATCCTGAGAATCTCCGCTCCAAGGCATTGTGTAATTATTTTGGCTTCGAACCTGCAAGAGCGTTTTCAACAGTAGTGTATAGCCGGCACAAGCCAAAAATTGATAGCAGGGTAGGTAAATATTTTCCCCATGAAAGGCTTTATATTGAAAAAAGACTGAAGGAATTCTATCACCAGTATTCCATGTTTTCTTTGGAGAATGTTTTTTTCAATGACAGTTTTTACGTACTGAGAGACCGGAATGATCACATAGTGGCCGGTGTACAGGCTAACCTCGTCTGTTGGCAGATTAGAGATTTCCCCGGGTTTTTCGGGAAAGTACTAGTTCACCTATTCCCTTATATCCCATACATTAACCGCTACATCAGTAAAAATTTTAACTATGTGAGCTTTGAAGCTGTCTTTTATGAGAAAGGGCAAGAACGGGAATTGGAAAAGTTATTTGACTCCGTATTGGCTATTCACAGAAGGCACACTGCCATTATGTGGATGGATGTGGTATCTGATTTATACAGGGATGTAAAGAAATTAAATACAGGATTTTTTGGAAAACTTTTTAAAGGGAAGCAGGCAAATGTGATCATTAAAACAAAAGGCATATTGCCTGCCGAAAAGCAAGAGCTAAAAGCAAAACCCGCTTATATATCTGCTTTTGATTTAACTTGATTGAACTAATCCGGCACCATTTTGGAAGGAGCGGACAAAACCAATTGAGTAGCTCAAACCATCTGATAGTAGTGAAAGAATTCATCTTAGCCACCTTTTTTCTTTTTTCGAGTCCTTATTATTCGTTCAGCCAATCTACAATCTCCGTTCATGGCCAAATCATCGACCATCAAACTCTACACCCCATCCCCTACGCCCATATCAACCTTCAAAACACAGGCATTGGTACGATCACTAATAGCGAGGGGAAATTTGCCTTTACAATTTCTGAGAGGTACCGGGACAACGAACTGAAAATCTCATGCATTGGGTACAAAAGTAAGCTGATCGCTGTACCGCAAAATACGCCGCCGCCTTTGGTGATCAGACTGGAAGAGGATTTGACGGTGCTTAATACAGTATTAGTTTTCCCAGATGATAAAGCCCGGAAAATGGTGGAAAGAGCCATTGAAAGCATTCCTCAAAACTACTCCGTGCGTGAGGAAAAGTTTCAAGGGTTTACAAGGGAAATAGTTGCCTCCGACAGCAATTTTATTTATCCCTACTACATTGTGGAAGCTGCTTTAGAAGTTGAAAAAGCTGAATATAGCAAAACCGCAAAGACGGGAAATGTTAAACTTTTGAAAGGAAGAAAGCACACCTATCCGGGCTTTGAAGAATTAGATATCCGGTTTTATGGTGGGGTTCACGATGCTCATCAATATGATTTTGTCGCTCAACGAGAAGGACCTTTAAACCGGAAAAGCCTCAACCATTATTTTTTTGAAATCGAGGATACTTTGCAGCATGATGGAGCCAATGTCCTGGTGGTCTCTTTTGAATCTGACAAGAGATTACTTGGAGCGGGCAGATTATTTATTTTGGAAAACTCTCATGCCCTTATAAAAGGAGAATACAGCTATCAGGGCGAAAGGCCGGATGATCTGTTGAATTGGGCGGCTCAAACTATTCGCAACTATAACCGGCTTTACTGGGCTTTTACAACAGAGTATATGCAAACCGACTCAGTGTACCGACTCAAATACACGGAGTACAGAACAGCTTTTGAATATAATAATGGTGAAAAGAAAATATTCCTGAAAAGTCTTTTTTCCACTACGGATGTCCAACCTTCTCCCGGGCCCATTCCCTACCCGGAGCGGACACAATACCGGGACATTTTTATCGAAAGCTTCGATGAGTACGATCCCGGTTTCTGGGAGGGCTACAATGTAGTGGTAAACGATGCGGCCATACAGAACATTCCGCCAGAAAACTGGGGAGTCCAAAACCGGAAAACAAAAACCGACCGGCTTATCGAAGTGATTTCCAGGATAAAGCTAAACTATGGTGTTTCATATTTCAGGTCAGATATTCCGGGTACGGTGTTGAATTTCTCCCAACCGGATATCGAACTATCGGCCAATACTGGCTCCACTTCCCTCCATACTTTTGGTTTGACATCCCGGATAAGCTATGAACTGAACAATCACTGGATCATTGGAATAGAGAATATCGGCTCTTTATCGGCCAAGCGCTTTAGCGGCAATTGGCTCACCCTGGTTTGGGAAAAGAATCTCCTCCCTTCCGGGCGACCGCTCTACCTGAACCTGGGCATCAAAACAGGGTATTTCAAGCACCGCTACAGTCTGGCAGAATATGAAAATGAAAACGGGTTCAGCATTGGCAGAAAGAAATTCAACGCTGACAGGGTGGATGTATATTTCGAATCAAGGGCTTTTGACGTAAGCCCGGTAGCGACCCTGTTGCTGGAAAAAAGCAACGGAATACGTTTTTTCGGAGAGGTGAGTTATAGCTATGCATTCGCAGAAAAGCAGGGGCTGTATTTCAGGGAGAAAAATACTTTTTTCAAAACCACTGGGTTCCTCGAAAATCCTTCATCTGAACCCTTTGTGCAAACCAGCGACAAAGTACAGTATTTTAAAAATAACCTAGTGTTTACAGCCGGGTGTGTGTTTACTTTTTAGTCCTCGACCGTGCTGGTGAATAACATCGAAAGGAGTTAAGTGGAGTGTTAAAAATAGCGGCGGCTAAGCGAATGGCTTCCTGAGAGAGATACTTGGCCGAAGTGAGGGCATTAACGATCAGCGGTTCTGGGTAAAAGCGGCGGCAGTAGCGAATATCCATTACATCGCCACGGTCAAACACCCGCCGAATAATGTACTTCGCATGTTTGTCATAGTTCAGTGCCTGCGGGTCGGTATCCCAAAAAATACGCGCATCATAGTAAGGCTTGTCCACAGTTTTTTCCATTTCTCAATAGTAAGCAAATAAATATAATAAAAGTAAGTACCTGAATGTGTGTAATCAAGCAAGTTTTTCCTGCTAATCTTCTTTTGAC
>CAYUJK010000411.1:0-3677 GCA_964444895.1 uncultured Roseivirgaceae bacterium | reverse complement strand
TTCCGTAGCGCTTACCAATAACATGCAGCAAGCGGATACCGGCACCAAGATGATCCACCTGGGTAAAAATACCAAGAGCCGCATCGTGTCCAAGGGCGTATCTGCCGGCAAAAGCCAAAACAGCTACCGGGGACTGGTAAAAGTACACAAGAGGGCCGAGAATGCCCGCAACTTCAGCCAGTGCGACTCCCTGCTCATGGGCGATAAATGCGGAGCACACACCTTTCCCTACATTGAAATACAAAACCAAACCGGTAAGGTAGAGCACGAAGCAACCACTTCGAAGATTGGTGAAGACCAGATTTTCTACCTGAACCAAAGAGGCATTGACACCGAAGACGCCGTAGCCCTGATTGTGAATGGCTACTGTAAGGAAGTGCTGAACCAACTGCCGATGGAGTTTGCAGTAGAAGCGCAAAAACTATTGGCCCTTACGCTTGAGGGAAGCGTGGGTTAATCATACTATTTCGAACTTAAAAAAATCAGACATATAATGCTAAGCGTAAAAAATCTCTGTGCAAAAATTGAGGAAAAGGACATTCTGAGAGGAATAAACCTGGAGGTAAAGCCAGGCGAAGTACACGCCATCATGGGCCCTAACGGCTCTGGAAAAAGCACCCTGGCGTCGGTACTGGCCGGAAGGGAAGACTTTGAAGTAACGGACGGAAGTGTGGAGTTTCTTGGCAAAGACCTCCTGGACATGGCGCCCGAAGAGAGGGCCCGCGAAGGGTTGTTCCTGGCATTTCAGTATCCGGTGGAAATACCGGGTGTAAGCACGACCAACTTTCTGAAAACGGCCCTGAACCAGATACGCGAGCACCGGGGCGAAACAGCCCTGGACGCGGTGTCGTTCCTGAAAATCATGAAAGAAAAAATGAAGCTCGTAGAAATCGATCAGGCCTTGTTGAGCCGGTCGCTGAACGAAGGCTTCTCCGGTGGTGAGAAAAAGCGAAACGAGATTTTTCAAATGGCCGTATTAGAGCCGCGATTGGCCATACTGGACGAGACCGATTCCGGCCTTGATATCGACGCCCTGAAAATTGTAGCCAATGGCGTAAATAAATTGAAATCAAAAGACAATGCCACCATCGTAGTGACGCACTACCAGCGCCTCCTCGACTACATTGTACCGGACTACGTACATGTGCTTTACGGAGGTCGCATTGTAAAATCTGGCGACAAGAACCTGGCCCTCGAACTGGAAGAAAGAGGGTACGACTGGATAAAAGAAGAAGTAGGATCGATCGCTTAAACACGTTCAAATGGCAGATATCAAAGAAATACTGATCAATAAATACACTGAGTTTGAAAAACAGCTTAACGGCCAAACCGGCACACCTATTCACGATGCCCGCAAAGCCGCTATCAAGAGTTTTGAACATTCAGGACTACCCGGCCCGAAAAATGAAGAGTACAAGTATACCCAGTTAGGCAGGCTACTCCCCAACAACGTAGACCTGGGTGGAAGTGCAGCAGAGTCAGCGCTTGATGACGCTGCCATAAAGTCGTTCCACTTTCCGCATGATGAGGCCAACGTGCTTTACTTCGTAAATGGCTATTTTAAGAAAGAAATTTCCAGGATTATCTCGCCTTCCGACGAGCTTTCGGTGAAAGATATCACCTCGGCGTTCCGGGAAGATTCGGAGTTGCTGTTCGAAAACTACGGCAAGCACATCAACCTGGAAGACCCTTTTGCTGCCCTTAATACGGCATTTGGAAACCACGGCTTTTTTATAAAAATTGCCAAAAACAAGGTGCTTTCCCATCCCGTCATCATTTATAATATCACAGATGCCGGTGCCGGAGACGTAGTATATCATCCCAGAAACTTCATCTGGGCGGGCGAAAACAGCCAGGCCCACGTTATCGAAACTCACCAAACCTACGGCAAAGGAAAAAATTTTGTAAACCAGGCGGGAGAGATCGTTGTGGAGAAATCCGCTAACCTTTCTTATTACAAGATACAGGAAGATTCTGCTGAAAGCTTCCGGGTAGATAATACGCAGGTGGTGCAGCACAAAGACAGCGTCTTCAACGCCTACACATTCACATTCAGTGGCAAAATGGTGCGCAATAACCTGAGCATTCGCCTGGCTGATGAGCACTGCGAATCGCACATGTTTGGCCTGTACCTCGTAAAGGGAGAATCGCACGTAGACAACCACACCGTGGTAGACCATGTGAAGCCCAACTCTTTCAGCAATGAAATCTACAAAGGCATATTGGACGACAAGTCTACCGGTGTATTCAACGGTAAAATATTCGTGCGCCAGGATGCGCAAAAGACCAACGCATTTCAGTCGAATAAAAACATCCTCCTGACAGATGAGGCGAATATTAACACCAAGCCCCAGTTGGAAATATGGGCAGACGACGTAAAGTGCTCGCACGGTTGTACTACCGGTCAGTTAGACGACGAACAACTGTTTTACTTGCGGTCAAGAGGCATGTCAAAAGAGAGCGCAAGAGCGCTGCTGCTACTGGCTTTCGCCAGCGATGTGCTGGAGAACATCACGATCGAATTTTTGCTTGAGCACCTGAATGGCATGATCCACGAAAGGCTGAGCAAGTAAAAACATTGCTTCGCAAGCAATCGGTCCTAATATTTGCAAAAAAACACAAACACCGCGTGGAAGAATTAATTAAGAACTTTGATGTCAGGGATATCCGGCTTGACTTCCCGGTGCTACACCAGGAGGTGAATGGAAAACCCCTGATCTATTTCGATAGTGCAGCCACTACGCAGAAACCCCGGCAGGTAATTGACGCCCTCAACGGGTACTACACCGGCTACAATGCCAATATTCACCGCGGCATTCACACCCTGGCCGAAAAGGCCACGGCAGCCTTTGAAGACACCCGGAAGGCGGTACAGAAATTTCTGTATGCCGATGAAGCCGAAGAAATTATCTTCACCTATGGCACCACAGATTCCATCAATCTTGTAGCCGCTACGTTCGGGCGCGCTCACATAGGGAAGGACGACGAGATCATCATTTCGGCGATGGAGCACCACAGCAATATTGTGCCCTGGCAAATGCTGTGCGAAGAAAGCGGCGCCAGGCTGAAAGTGATCCCTATAAGTGACGAAGGTGAACTCCTGATGGACGAATATGAAAAGCTGCTTTCGCCCAAAACCAAGTTGGTATCAGTAGTCCACATTTCCAATGCACTGGGCACTATCAACCCCATTGAAGAGATCATCGAAAAAGCCCATGCCGTTGGCGCCAGGGTACTCATTGATGGTGCGCAAGCCAGCGCCCACACGGAGATCAATGTAAAGAAACTAAAGGCCGATTTCTACTGTTTTTCGGGCCACAAGCTTTTCGGTCCCACGGGAGTAGGCATTTTATACGGAAAAAGAAAGCTGTTGGAAAGCATTCCACCATATCGCGGCGGCGGGGAGATGATCAAGGAGGTCACATTTGAAAAAACCACTTACAACGACATCCCCTATAAATTTGAGGCGGGTACGCCCAATATTGCTGATGTGGTGGCCCTGAAAACCGCCATTGAGTATGTGAATACACTGGGTAAAAAAAATATTGAAGCCTACGAAATGGAGCTGCAGCAGCACGCTACGCAACAGCTTAAAGAAATTGAAGGCGTAAAGCTGATAGGCACGGCCCCAAACAAAGCCAGTGTGGTATCTTTCGTGGTGGACGGGCTGCACCACT
>CAYUJK010000410.1:0-3681 GCA_964444895.1 uncultured Roseivirgaceae bacterium | reverse complement strand
AAGTCGGCGCTGAAGAGCATTGAAAATCACTTTATCGTCAAGCGATCGAAAGATGTAAGTACACGGCTGCAAAAGGCCCACTACTATGTTCACTACACCGATGTGGAAGGCAAGCTGGCCATGCACTATGCCAGCTTCGCCAGCCAATTTCGCGTACGTAAAAAGAATAGCCTGTTGGCCTCCCGGTATGAGATCATCAGCGAGTACGTCGTGAACAACTTTCAACTGGAACCCATCGACAAAATAAAGTCAAAAGATGCCTTTGCTGCCGAAAAGGTGCTCATGGACCAGCCTATTGAATACAACGACAGCTATTGGAAAGGCATCAACTATTTGCCCATCGACAAGCCCCTGCTGGAATCCGAAGGGGAGCTGCAAAAGATATTTTCGGGGAGGTGAAAGAAAGGGGCCACACCATTCTTTTCTGAATTACTACGAAGGATATCTCTCTTTTTCATAAAATATCTCCTCACGCTTAAAAGCAACAAATGCGTAATATAGCTAATCAAAACATTTCCACCTAAAGCTAAAACACCTCTTGGCTACTGTTTGATCAACCTGAATACCTTTGATTCATCTCCTACAAACACAGACAAGAGGTATACCCCATTCAACTCACCGGAAAGGTCTATCGCTCCCGACCATTCCATAGCCTTGAAAGAAATCTCTTTTTTCACTATGCCATTGATACCGGCAATGCGAACGTAAGCTTCACTTTCCCGGTTCAGTTTTATTTCCAGGTTCACTATCGTTTCAAAAGGATTGGGATAAATATTGATTTCGGCGATTAAGGAATTGGAGAAGCCTTCAAAATCAAAAGTGGGAGTACCGACAGGCACTACTTTTACCATCTTGACGATCTCGTCCGTACATGCCCCATTATCCACTTTCAGTTTGACATTATATTCACCTTCTTCAAAATAAATGTGAACGGGATCTTCATCAGCGCTGGAATTTCCATCGCCAAATTCCCAGGTAAAGCTGAGTGTATCGGGGTATGACAACTGAACGAATTGCAAAGTGTCCCCAATTTCTATCTCGGAAGAGGCCAGGAATCTGGCAGTTGGTCTTTCTTTTCTCGAGACGTAAACGGTATCTGAGCCTGTACAACCGAATTCATCTTTGGCGATCACCCAATATTCACCTTCCTCTGCTACCTCTAAAGATCCACCTGTAGATAAAACCTCATCGTTCTCCCCCCATAGATATTCACTGGCAGGTAGTTCGGTAGTCAGTACAAGAGACGAGCCCTCACAGATCACATTTTCATTTGTCAAATTCACCCGATAGGGTTCACGAAAAGATACTTTGATCTCAT
The DNA here is from genome assembly GCA_964444895.1 of uncultured Roseivirgaceae bacterium. Lineage (GTDB taxonomy): Bacteria > Bacteroidota > Bacteroidia > Cytophagales > Cyclobacteriaceae > CAJXNP01. The sequence goes on along the minus strand of CAYUJK010000410.1, from coordinate 2,363 downwards.
CGTAGGCACTGCATTGCTTGTCATTGGTTATCGTAAGTCCATAAGTACCTTCACTTGTTACGGTAATGAATCTCCCGGTTGAACCGTCAGACCAGTGGTAAGTCATGTTCTCAAATCCCGGCGATAAAACTACTTCTCCTCCGTCGCACAGTATTGTATCCTCACCCAGGTCAAATTCCGGGACTGGTAAAATAATCACTTCGCTGGAGGCCTCTGAAACGCAATTATTTTGATCCGTAACTTGAACAGTATATGTTCCGGTTTCAGTTACAGTCAGCGATGAGCCGGTAGATCCGTCAGACCACAAATAAGAAGCATCCGGAAATTCACCCGTTTCCAGAGTTACAGGGCCACAGGATGTTACATTATCTTCCAGTTCCAGTGTTAGCAATGAATTTAAAGTAACGCTTACCGAGTCCCTGTAAATGCATCCGTCAGGATATTTCACTTCCAGCCAATGGACGCCACTATTTGTCGCTACATATTCCGTTTCCGAAGTTCCGTCATTCCAACTCCAGGTGCTTCCCGCTGGCAATACGGAGGGATCGAATGAGAAAGCATAGGAATTCCCACAGGTGGTAACCTCATCAACCAGAAGAGGCTCGCGCATGTCAATCGTCACTTCGTGTGATACGCTTGCTTCACAACCGCTTTTCATGCTTGCTACAAGTGTGATTTCATAAACTCCTGCAGATTCGTAAGTTTTTATAAAGTTATCGGAAGATGATATTGCGTCATCATGAAAATGGAAAACCTGGCTTTCAATCTCGTCTGTATGAGCAGTTGTATTAGTGATCAACACTTTATTAGGCTCACATTGAGGGACCGCTGTAAAGGATGGTTCGGCAACAGGATTGATATCTACTTTTGCTACCATGGAAGCCGAACAGGTCTTGTCTGTGGTTATCTTGAGCGTCACTTCATGCTGCCCTGATTCCTCAAAGGTATAAGATACTTCCTTGCCCTCTTGCGTATCCATACCATCGAAGTCCCATGTATACAATGCTTCGTTCTGGCCTTCGGGAATAGAAGCGTCCGCTGTCAACAATATTTCCTCCCCCTGGCAAATGCCTTCTACAATAAAAACCACTTCCGGTAAGGCCAGCACGTTTATCTCCTGCTGCAATGTATTTTCGCAGCCTGCTTCCGACTCAGCAGTAAGCGTTACGTTATATGATCCCGGGATTTGATACGCAAAGGCAGGGTCAGATATGTCAGAGGTGTCAGCGTCTGTTCCGGATTCACCAAAGTCCCAAAAGTAAGCGAGCGCTCCTTCATCAATAGAAGACAAGTTGGTGAACTCCGTCGTGGAGCCAAAACAAGCCTCACTACTTTCAAAGCTGACCACAGGAAGCTTCTTCTGAATTACTACCACTTCTGCCGAAGCGTTACATCCGTTCGCCTGGACCACCTCTACCCTGTAAAAACCTGGATCGGAGACAGATATGGATGCAGTATTTTCTTCCATGATCACATTATCGTGATACCATGTATAGCTGTATTTGGGGTCGTCGAGCCGGGTATTCAGCGATAATGTACTTCCGGCACAAACGATTTGCTCAGCTTCACCCAATTGTATATCCGGTGCATCGGGACAATCACGGCTGGCAAGTGTCAGCACCGAATTTCCGAGGTTTTCAACGACCCCCGCCATGACCCTCTTGTTATCTTCTTCAGCAGTGGAGTTCTGCCCAGTTTTAGTCTTTTTTGGTTTATCAGCAAGTTTTAACTTATCAAATAGTATCGGCCCTAACTGTTTTGGTGAGGCAATGTTGAATTCTTCACCAGCTTGACTATAAATCGCCTGTTCTAATTGTAATAGATCGTTGTTGAGATCCTCTGTCAAGGAGTTTAAAAAGGCCGTATCAAGACCAATCCCTTCAATTTCCATCGCGGATAATACCTTCACTAAGGGAGACTCTATTTCAGTAAATACTCTCTCAGCATTGTTTTGTTTTAATTGTTGCTCGAAAATAGTGGCTAATTGTAAGGTTATATCTGCGTCCTCCACAGCGTACTTGGTTTGCAATTCGAGCGGAACGCTGCGCATGTTTCCTTGGTTTTTGCCTTTTTTTCCAATGAGATCCTCTATAGGGATTGTCTTGTAATTGAGATAGGTCTCTGCTAAAATATCCAATTGATGCCTCATATCTGGATCGATCAGATAATGGGCAATCATTGTGTCGAAGATCGGGCCTTCTACTTTTATTTCGTAATTAGAAAGCACTTTTATATCATACTTTAAATTTTGACCTACCTTGGTAATGTTTGGGTTTTCAAAAAAGGCTTTAAAAGGCTCTAATAGTTGTTTTGTTTGTTGCTGATCTTCAGGGAAACTCATATAATATCCACTACCAGCCTCC
>CAYUJK010000409.1:0-3695 GCA_964444895.1 uncultured Roseivirgaceae bacterium | reverse complement strand
GGATCGCCAACCACAAATTCCGCATCTACCAGGGCGGAAGCTTGAAAACATCCGATCACGTTTTCGCCCGATAAATTGGTGCGCGGGTTGGCCGGAATAGAGCTGAACATCCCGCCATCGTTGGTCAGCAGCAGGCTCAGGTCGTTGTAAAAGACAAACACCCGGTGCGAAATGGAGAGCATCTCAAACCGGGCCGTATCGCCCTCGCTGTAGTAGACCGGCGCCTGGAGATTATCGATGTCTTCCCTGATGAAAATATCGTCGGCAATAAACACCCCGGTATTATTATCAAACCGCTGGATGGTATCGTTTCGATAAAAATGAAATAAGTAGTAGTCTACCGTTTCCTTAGGCTCCTTTGCCGACATCACGATCTCATAGAAATACCCTTCATCAATCGGGTTCCGCTGTTGGCGCTCATTGATTCTCCATGCGGCGCGGTCAATCGGCGTTACGCGCTTCAGCGTATCCACACCCGTAATCTGCGCATCTTCCAATGATATTTCCAGTGAATAAATGCGCCCCTCCACCCCGGCAAACGCCGACTCAGCATAGTAGGTAGAATCTTCGGAATTGTATTGGTAAGGAAAGGTGTTTCCCTGGTTATCTCTTACCACCACCACGGCGTTGCTCACCGGCGGCGTTCTGCCGTCCTCATAGAAGCCCAGGCTTCGGTTTACCTTTACATAGTGATTTTTCAGCTGGTCAGTCACTACGCCCTCCACGATGTACACGGGCGGCGTTTGTGTGATGTCCAGCTCTATGGTTTCTTCACATGCTGCGAATAACACGGATGCTGCGAGAAAGATTAATATTCTGTTCATGTTGGTTGCTTTTTTTAGAATGTGAAATTAGTAGTTACAGAGGGCAGAATGGGAAACAAGTACACCATGCGGGCTTCCCTGGCATTGGGGTCGATGATATTGCCGTCATCGTCCTGTAGCATTCTGGTGTAGATGGTAAATGGATTTTTGCGGTTGTACACATTGTAGATGGCAAATACTGTGGTCCACTTTACCCGCCGGGTCTGGTTCTTTTTGGGATCAAGTGTGAGTGAAAGATCAAGCCGGTGAAAGTCCGGCAGGCGATAGCCGTTTCGCTCGGCGATGAGGTCTACCTGGTAGTCATCGTACTGGTATTTCCCGGTGGGGATGGTGATGGGCCTGCCCGTGCCATACACCCAGTTTGCACCCAGGGTGAGGCTGGGACTTAGCTCGTATACCATCGACGTGTTGATATTGTGGCGGCGGTCATAGTTCGCCGGAAAGGGCAGCCCCTGGTTTACGCCCGGCACCTCGTATTCGGTCTTCGACCAGGTGTACGACGCCGATCCCTGTAGTTTACCCTTTGTTTTGAGTAAGTATAGCTCCAGGCCGTAGCTGGTGGCGTCGCCCGGACGGAACTCCGTAGCCAGGTCAAAGTTGAAGAAGATGTTGGCATTGTCGGCAATCACCGGCAGGTCGTACATCCATTTGTAATACGCCTCGGCTGAAAACTCATACTCATTGTCTCTGAAGTTCTTGAACCACCCTCCCGCTATCTGGTCGGCCTTTTGGGAATTCAGGTAGGGTGAGCTGGGCTGCCAGGTGTTGAATGGCACGGGCACCGTGCTATTGGAGATCAGGTGGATGTTCTGCGCCATGCGGTTGTACGACACCTTGATGGAAGACGAGCCGTCCAGCATGTAGCGGGCAGAAAAACGCGGCTCCAGGTTGTGAAAGTTCTTGATGATCTCCCATCTGTCATAGTCCCTGATGGTGTACTCGGGCGAGATATTGTTGGTAGGGTCTTCATATTCGCGGATCCTGGTAGGCCCCATGTTTTGAAACAGGCTATACCGCAGCCCGTACCGGAGGCTAAACTTCTCCGAGAGCGTTTGCTGCAAGTCTACATACAGCCCATGGTCAAACGCATACATCTTCTCCAGCTCCACGGTTTCGTAGATCGAGCCCTCTGTATTGGGCTTTATTTTTGCCGGCGAAAAGCGCTGGTACGCGATATGGTACCCGAAGTTCAGCTCATACCGCGGGTTAAAGAAATAGGTGAAATCGTATTTTGTCTGGGCCTGCTGCAGGTTAGACGTCCAGTCGAGCCCAAAAGCGCCGTCCTTGATAAAGAGTTTGTAGTCGAAATTGCTGAGGATAACGGAGGTATTCGAAAACAGCCTTTCATTAAAAAGGTGGTTCCACCGGAAGGTAAGCGTCGCATTTCCCCAGTCAAAGCCTGCGGCATCGCCCCCAAACGTGAGCACATCTCTGCCAAAATACCCGGCGAGGAAATAGCGGTTTTTATTGCTGCTCTTGAGGTTTATTTTAGCATTGATGTCGTAAAAGTGCACCAGGTTTTCGCTGACGTCCGGGTCCGACGACATGCGCTGAAACAAATCCAGGTAAGAACGGCGGCCCGAAACGAGAAACGAACTCTTTCCCTTTACGATGGGCGCTTCGAGCATGAGGCGGCTGGCCATGGTGCCTATGCCCGCCGCGCCGCTAAAGCGCTGGTTGTTGCCGTCTTTGGTGCGCACATCGAGGAAAGAAGACAACCTGCCGCCAAAATTAGACGGTATACCGCCCTTGTAGAGTTCGGAGTCTTTGATGACATCGGAATTGAACACGGAAAATATGCCAAACAGGTGAGAGGGATCGTACACGGGGGCCTCGTCAATGAGGATCAGGTTTTGGTCTGCCGCCCCGCCGCGAACAAAATAGGCCGAGGTGCCCTCCCCCGCCGAAATAACGCCCGGCTGCATTTGTATGGTTTTGATCACATCGGGCTCGCCGAAAAGGGAAGGCAGCTTTTTCATTTGGGCCACGTTGATCTTCACCTTGCTCATGCCTACGTCGTACACGTTTACATCTTCTCTTTCTCCCGTCACGGTGATCTCCTGAAGCTGCTTTACTTCTTCGGAGACGAGCACATTGAGCTCTACATTCTTGTTGGAAAGCTCCACTTCTTTTTTTGTCTCATTGTACCCCACATAGGAAAAGGTCAGGTTGTACTTCCCCGGCGGGAGAGAGAGCGAATAAAATCCGTAGACATTGGTGGTGGTGCCGCTCCCGATCTCAGCCACATACACGGTGACGCCGATGAGTTCTTCACCGTTTGCCTGGTCTTTCACATATCCGCTAATGGTGTAGCTGGGTGTTTCGGGGTTTTTGGCTGGTAGCTGTATTGCGGCTAACACTGCCGCCAACAAAAGGACTACTTTTGGAATAAGGTTGATCTTCATTGGTATTTTGGATTTTCAAATTGTTGCTTTTACTTACTGACAAATAAATAGCGGACTACCCCTATATGACTGGTGAATTTTTTATTTGCCGTTCAATTTCTGTTCAGCTTTGGGGGATAGAAAACCGGCTGCCGAGTTCCGAAGAATTGCGAAAAACACGCGGTAAGACCCCGGTTTAATAGCACCCGAAGTAAGGACGCAATTTGGGGTTTATCGGTCGCAATATTTGTGTGAAAAGCGTATATTTTTTATGAACGGCTTGTTTGTCGTTATTGGTTGCTGGTTATTGGTTATTGGTTAATGGTTATTCGTTACGCATTGATTGTTGGTTGTTGTGTATTGAATATTGATTATTCGATTTCTGGTTAGTCGTTATTCGTTATTGAGCTTGCCTGCTATGCCTACCGGTCAGGCCATAGCCGTCAGTTTAAGCACTGTTTAATGATTTTGAGGTCAAATAAAACTC
>CAYUJK010000408.1:0-3696 GCA_964444895.1 uncultured Roseivirgaceae bacterium | reverse complement strand
CCATCAGCGGCTCCCATTGAAGGTCGGCCTCCGTATGGTCATTTCCATCGGTAGCAGCGGCGCGAATGGCCGTGTAGGGCCTCCAAAAATCGTAGTGAAACTTGGAGTCCCATCCGGCGATGTACGAGTCTGCAAGCGCCATATTCACCAGGGCAAAAAGCCTGGCTGTGCTTAAAAGATCGAGGTTATTGTCGCTCGCCGCCACCGCCGTAACGCGGTTCCACCCTATTTCAGAAAATTCGTACCAAAACTTGGCTACAAATGTCTCCTCATCCGTCCGCGTGCTGTTTTTCTTCACTCCCTTCAGCTTCACCTCGTTAAAGTTTTCGGTGTACTCAACACTGCCTATTGCTGGCATGGCAGTAGCACGAAACTGATCGGGCGATTTCAGCGCAAATGTGGGCAGCGTAGCCCAAAACGGAGCGTACACAAATAGCATGGGAGGTACGGCCTGGTATTTACCTGGCTCCCGGGGATTGTTCACTTCTGCGATGGGATCGGCAAAGGCGCCGTCATCCTTTCGAAGATCAAACATGGCCCTACCGGCCTTTGTCCCGAGAGCGAGTCCTCGTTCTTTGGCTTCGCCCGCGTTCACCTGCTTCAGCGCCTCGGCAAGTGCCGCATCCAAGTGCTCTTTCCTGCCGGGAAAAGTCTCCACGAGCACCGTATAGGCCGCTGCGGAAACAGCAGCCACCGGGTCGGCAAGTTCATCCTGCTCTTGCAGCGAATAGGTCTCGTAGTAGGGTGCTATCCCGTTCAGTGCGTCATGAACGGCAATGTGCACCATAGCAAAAACGCGTGAAGCGATCATCGGATCGTAGGCCGGCTCAAGCATTGTTTCATAGGCTACGGTATTCCAATGAATGACAATGGCATTAGAATGATTTTGAAAGGGCGGCGCCTTGGGGCCATATTCAAAACCTCCGGCTTCCGAACAAGCCATAAAAAAGAGTGCTGCAAACAGCAGCGCAAAAGAAATCTGTGTTCTCATGATTTTTGTAGTTTATTTTGTTTTGGAGGTCTTAACGGCGGAGGTTGCCGCAGCTATTTATGAGAAAAGGAGCTTGAGTTATGCAAAAAGGATTTTTTAAAAAAATCAAGAGACTAAATGTGGCAGATCAACTTAAAGCCGTGCTTAATCTAAGGCATTTTTTGGCGATGCTGAAGGCAGGAAAGTACCTGCTTAAGCTAAACATAAAGTCTTCAGTCAATCTCATTTTTCTTCCTCATCAGCAGGTTCCTGTTCACAATACTTTCCAGCACTTGTTCCCGCAAATATTTGCTGATGGGGATTTTGTATTTATCTATGATCACCTGGTTGCCTTCTATGGCTTCTATTTTATCAATGGCTATGATATACGACTGATGGGTCTGAATAAAACTGCTTTCGTTTAATTGCTCCTTTAATGCCTTGAGGGTGAGGTGGGTGGTGAATTTTCCCCTTGGGGTGATTACATGAACATAGTTTTGCATCGACTCCACGTATAAAATTTCATTGAGCAGTATTTTCTCCAGACGGTAATTGCACTTGATGAAAAAGTAGTCTGCAGGCTTATTTTGCTGGTGCAACAACTGAAAATACTGAAAAGCCTTGGTAGCTGCTTTCAAAAACCTGCTAAAGGGTATGGGCTTTAGCAGGTAATCAACCACATCCAACTCAAAACTTTCGATGGCATATTTGTCATAAGCAGTAGTAAAAATGACGAGGGGAGGGTTTTTCAAACTTTTAATAAACTCCAGGCCAGTGATGTGGGGCATTTGAATATCGAGAAAAACCAGGTCGATCTTTACTCTTTGCAACAGGCTATTCAGTTCCATGGCATTTTCGCATGTGCCAACAAGGTTCAGAAAATCAATATCCTGAACATATTTCACCAGGCCTTTTACAGCAAAGGGTTCGTCGTCGGTGATTACACAATTAAGTCGCATGTAGATCAATTTTTAATTCACATTGATACCTGTCGGGAAAATCCTTATTGGTAAGCTCAAATTTACCGGGATAAAGCAGTTCCAATCGCCTCCGCAAATTATTCAGGCCAATTCCCGAACTACTTTCCGGCAACTTCATTTCTTCCGTACTTTTAGAGTTTTCCACACGCACTATCAACTGCATATCCTTCAAAATAATTTCAATGCGAATCCACATTTCCCCACCTACATATTTGAATGCGTTCTCTATGCTTGGGTTTATCAAAAAGGGATAGACTTCTATTTCGGGAGTTACTTCCGGAGTGGTAATGTCTATTTTCAATTTATCCGTATGCCTAAGCCTTTCAAAAGCGATATAGCTTTTTACAAAATCAAGCTCTTTTTGCAGAGAAGTCCTTTCTCCCTGGTTGTCGTACAGCCTGTAGCGCAGCAAGTCTGAAAACATTTCCACCGATTTTTTTGCCTGCCCCACACTTTCATCCATCTGGAAATAAATGGTATTCAGGGCATTGAACAAAAAATGGGGATGTATTTGGCTTTTAAGGTATTTCAGTTCTTCCCTTATCTTGTCGTTTTCCAGTTTTTCCAGCTTTATGCGGTTCCGTATGTATTCTTTTAAATAAAAATTGCCCCTGATAATAAAATAGTAGGTCAATGTGAAAAGGCCGGCTATCACATTCACCACGATAAAATCATGGAGGTCATACTTATCCGTAACTTCCATGAGAGGGCCGCCAATAATATTAACAAACAGAAAAACTGACAAAAACACGAGGAGCAGCTCTATAAACAATCTGCCTAAATAGAAACCTTGTAGTTTGTTCCGCTGGTACTTTTCCCACCTTTCGGCAATAAATACGCAGCCATACGACAAGCCTATGCACATGACTACCTCGATCATATTGATAAGCCACCCTCTCTCCCACCTGTTCCACTTCGGGCTATAGACGTCATTAATGGCTGTGATGGTAAAATAAAATAACAGGCCAAAAACAATAATGAGAATATGTTTCCACCAGGGTTTCATGTGTTTAAATTTAAGACCGAAGACCGAAGACGGAAGTCAGAAGCAGTTTAATAATTTCTCTGTGTGTCGCTCCTGTCACGTCCGGTTTTAGGGCGTTCTTCTTTTACTCCGAATAAAAACCTTGTGATCCTAAATGGCCGGATCAGAAAGTCGTAAATAACCACGGACAAGATAAGGGAAAGCGTACTGATAAATAAGAATTTAGATAGTATGCTTTCACTCACCTGGATCACATAATAGCCTATCATGATGATAATGGTTTGATGAAGGATGTAGAAAGGATAGATACCCCGGTTGGCGTAGGCTAAAAAGCGGGACGGCTGGTTAAGATATTTCCTGCCATAGCCCAAAGCAACCAGCAGCCACAGCCATCCGCAAATGGGGTACAATGCCCTGAAAACAACGGCATAATACATTTGAAAAGCAGATTCTTCCAACAGGTGAGGCTCTATCCTGTTCCATCTTATCACGTTCATTACGACCAATACAAGGAATGCCATCATTAGGGAAAGCTTTCTGTTTTTTTCAATCCGCTCCCATATCCGGGCATCACTTTCCACTACATATCCCGAAAAGAAAAAGGTGAACCAGTAAACCAAATACCCTAAGTCATGGATGAGGTCATTGCTTCTGGGGTACCACCTGCATAGAGTAGCGAAGCACAATACCGTGGGAATGAGCAATACATACAACCCCCATTTTGAGGATAGCCAGGTAAAACCATTGAGGAGTTTTTTGCC
>CAYUJK010000407.1:0-3702 GCA_964444895.1 uncultured Roseivirgaceae bacterium | reverse complement strand
AGGAAAGAGCGTGCTGGACAAAAAATGACTAAAGGTATACAACACGCCTACATGAGCGGTGCGCGGCAAATATAGAACATTGCAGCTGCTGAAGCAGATTTCCCGCGTCTATCATTCCGATGGGCCCAAATGAATTAACTACAGCACTCCGGAGCGCAACATGCGTCCGTTTTTTTCTGCATATACTGTAACACTAAAAATCCCGGAACTTCCCCCACTGCCGATCCTGTGGTTCATATCACCGGCTCCTCAAGCCTGTTCAAGACAAAGTCTGTGGCTTTCTGTGCCAGCGCCGACGCGTGGACAAACGCCCGATTGTCTTCCTTCAGAATACGGCTCAGTCGTTCAAGCCAGAACTGGATATAAGCGGAACTGTTGTCGATGGTATTGCTTGCGATGCCGGCTTCGCCACAGAGGAAACATGTAGCGATCTCGGCGACCAGTTCTTCCTTGCAATACTCCCCTGAGCCGAAAGCGGAAGGCTTTGTACATCCCTCCCGATTGAGGCGGGATTCGTGTCCTGTTGAATGAGCCAACTCATGAAAAAGCGTAGCATAGTACTCTTTGGACGCTGTGAAATTCTCGCGATGCGGGATTCTGATCTTGTCTTCGCATATGTTATAGTGTGGCTCGTCGCCACGATGTTCGATGATCGGCTTTGAAGGCATGTCCCGGATGATGGTTTCACACGCATCTATCGGGTCGTTCACGTACCGTTCCGGAAGCTTCAGCCTAATGCCTTCGACACAGTCGACGTTGAATACATTTTAGTACCGTAGAAATGGGATACGCCTGATCTGGTCTTCGTTCGCAAATTCCAGCGTCTTCCAGTAGATCACTTCAATGCTCTTCGAACCCTTTTTAATCCGACCACCGAGTTGTTTTACCTGCAGAAATGACATGTACAGCGGATACTCGAAATCGGTGTTATTCAGCATCAGCGCATTGACACCGCGATATGGCTTCTTGGTGAAATAGTTTCTCGCTGGTCCGAAGCTATTCCAGGTTTGTTTCCAGGGCATCGTACCGCGTCTCAGTTTGTCCAGAATCATCGTGTTGATGACCTCGTACTTTCGGTTGTCGTTTTCATAACCATCTTGTTTAGTTGAAACATTGATTTTAGATGGCCATGACTCCGGGCTTTTTCCGGAAAACAAAAGCAACTCCGCTACATCACGCTTGCGCCAAAAGGAAACGGAATTTTAATGGAGCCCCCTTAATGACGACAGGAATGAAAGGGGAGGAAGCCGTTCAAATGCCGTAGTCTTTCGGCATCAACAACCTTCATAAGTTCATTAAAATCCCCAGGCAAAGGTGTTGAAAAGTTCAATCCAATAAAGTATATTAATAATCTGATACGAACCCTTGACAAGCTCATAATCTTAAAAGACTACCCTATGAAAACAATAATGCTTATTGGATTGTCAATTGCTTTTTTCGCTTTTAGTTGCGAAAGGGATCGAGTACCGAATGAACAATGTGTATCTGGTAAAATTGTTGGGCAAAAATGCGACGTTTATGCCCTGCAACTTGATCAGAACATTCTAGGAGCCACTGATTGGTCAAAAAAGAACCTTACGACAGGAGAATTAGAAGGAACATATTCCAACGTAATTGGACTTATCAATCTCCCTCAGGAATATAGACAGGATGGAAATATTCTATTTGTTACCCTTAGAGTGCCTACTAAAGGAGAGAGTAATGTCCCCTGCTACGCGGATATGCCGAATCCCCCGTCACCGTACTATGTAGTTTTATCTGTTAGTAAAACCAAGTGCAACGATATTAAAGAATAAGGCACGTTATGAAGAAATTAATACTTGCCGCATTCATTTTATTGATTTCAGGTGATTTATTTCCACAAAGCAGAAAATTGGTAGGAGGGCATGAATATACACTGAACCGTGATGGTTGGTATAAGAATCATAAAGGAAATCAGTACAAAGTGGACACTGATATTATAACTATCAAACTTAAGACCAGTGAAATCCATAGCCTAACAACGAGATATGACCTATCAATAGTACGAGAATCGAAAAATGGATATTACGATATGCGAATTCGAAAGGGTTCTTCAGTACTTGAGACGGTTGAACGACTTCTTAACGAGTCAGATATTGTTGAAAGTATTGATGTGAATACTTATGGTGAGTATGTATTTAACCCAAATGATACCGAATTTTCAAATCAATGGTACTTGAACAAGATCGGTATGGTTTCTGTGTGGAATACGGTTAAGGGTAATGACTGTATACAAATAGCAATTATAGATTCTGGACTTGACATCAGTCATGAGGACATAGGCCGAGGAGTAGATTCTTATGATAACTTATGGAGAAACCTTGGAGAAGATGCATGGGGTGACCCTGATGACCCGGCCACAGGTAACGGGATTGATGACGATGGAAATGGATTTATTGATGATTGGCATGGATGGGACTTTATTACTTCAAATAATGATATCAGAAGCCCAAATAACTTTCATGGAACGCATGTATCCGGGATTATCTCTGCGAAACTTCATAACGGAAGAGGTATTTCAGGTATTGGAGGAGGAAATAACACAAATGGATTGCAATTGATGATGCTTGGTGTGGGGGAAACAGCGCCAAGTTCGGCCGCACTTGATGATGCAATTCTCTATGCAATACAAAATGGTGCCGACGTCATACAAATGAGCTTAAATGTAGCTGAGACTGCAGCCATAAATAATGCAATTCAAGCAGCAATTGACGCCGGAATTCCAGTGGTATGTGCGTCAGGAAATAGTAATGGCGCGGTGACTTATCCGGCTAATAATGCAAATGTCATATCCGTTGGATCCACCAACCAAAGTGACCAAAGAAGTTCGTTTTCAAATTTTGGTCCAGAACTATTCATTTCTGCTCCCGGAGAACAAATCAGAAGCACTCAGCTGGGAAATACATATAACAATTCAGATGGAACATCCTTCGCGGCACCACAAGTTTCAGCTGTTATTGGGTTAATCCGGAGTATAAATCCTACCCTGACAGTTCAACAAATCAGGAGCGTATTACAAACTACTGCGGCTAAGGTTGGTGGCGTAAATTATAACTGGGACGCTAACAATCCAGGACATTCCCAAGAACTTGGTTTTGGGAGACTTGATGCAGAAGCCGCAATACAAGCATCAATGCCTTCTGTCACCGGCCCCTACTTTGTATGCACAAGCGGCTCTTTGTTTACACTGAACAACATACCAGCGGGAGCCACTGTTTCATGGCAAGCCACTCCGGCCAACTTCTTTGCCATCAATTCAGGGACCGGGTCATCCACCACGCTCGTCGCTGTCAATAGTAAAGTAACTGGCACTGCAACACTTACTTTTACGCTTTCAACATGCGGGCCAAATGTAACGATCTCTAAGTCCTTGTGGGTAGGGCGGCCGGCCAATGCCAGTCAGTATAGTCTTACTGTCCAGGGCTCATCATCCAATCCTGTTCAGCTGGCCGGCGGGAGCCTTTACCAATTCAATATGCAAAGCGTACCCGGCACTTCAAACTACATGTGGCAATTGCCTTCCGGCTTCTCTTTCATGACAGGCTGGCCCACTAATCAAAATATCGCCAAAATATGGACACCTACTCAAGGTGGAACGTATCAATTACGATGCTATCCTCAAAATACTTGCAGCCCTCTCGGCAGTACCTATAGCTCACTTACAATCTATATCCAAGGTCC
>CAYUJK010000406.1:1223-3707 GCA_964444895.1 uncultured Roseivirgaceae bacterium | reverse complement strand
GTTCCTTGACCACATAAACCCCTATACCGGCGTAGCTTACAAGGACGACCCGCGCCTCATCGCATTTGAGATCAGCAACGAGCCCCACCACCGGGGCGCCCCAGGCGAGGTGAGGGACTACATCAATAAAATGACCGCATCCATGCGAAAAACAGGGTGCAAAAAGCCGATTTTCTACAACGTGAGCCACAGCATTCATTTGGCAGAAGCCTACTTTGATGCCGACATCCAGGGCGGCACCTTTCAGTGGTACCCCACCGGCCTTGGATTTCAAAAGGAACTGCAGGGCAATTTCATGCCGAATGTCGATCACTACCGCATCCCATTTGACGATGTGATCAGGGAAAACAAGGGCGCTAAACTGGTGTATGAATTCGATGCGGCGGACATCGGCAGATCCTATATTTACCCTGCCATGGCCCGCAGTTTTCGCGAAGCGGGCATCCAGGTAGCCACCCATTTTTCGTACGATCCTACCTACATGGCCTATGCCAATACCGAGTACAACACGCACTACATGAACCTGGTGTATGCCCCGCAAAAAGCACTGAGTTTAATGGTTTGCTCGGAAGTGTTTCACCGCGTTCCCCTTTACAAAAGCTATGGCAGGTATCCTGATAATGCCCGTTTTGATAATTTCTACCTCGACTACGAAAAAGATCTGGCCGAATACAGGGACGATCAAAAGTTCATTTATACGAATTCCACTTCTTCAAAAATAGAGAACCCCGGCAAACTGGAGCAAATAGCGGGTTACGGAAATTCCGAAGTGATTCAATACGAGGGGCGTGGCGCGTATTTCCTGGACAAAGTGGAAAAAGGCGTGTGGCGACTGGAAGTGCTGCCCGATGTAATTTGGGTAGATAATCTTTTTGGAAGGAACAGCCTGGAAAGGACCCTGGCGGTGATCCAGTGGAACGAATGGCCCATGACCGTATCGTTGCCTGACCTGGGAGCGGACTTTTCCATTAAAGCGATCAACAAGGAGAACGGGCATGCGCCGGCGGTTTCGGGAAAGCAATTTTCGGTAAAGCCGGGCACGTACCTCTTGACAAAGAAGGACGCCAAGACCAAAATAAAGGGAACCGAGAAGTGGAAAAATATTGCCCTGAACGAATTTTACGCACCCAAGCCTACTGTTTCGAAAACGTACGTGATCCACGAACCCTTGCCGGAAATTACTTCGGGAAAAGACCTGGTGATCCGCGCCACCATCGTGGCGGAAAGCGAACCCGAGGAAATCCTGGTGAGCTACTATGTGGGCTGGCGGCCAGGTACCTTAAAGTTGGAAAGGCAATCGGCCTACGAATACAGCGCGACGATTCCCGCCGAGCACTTGGGTGAGGGGTATTTTTCCTACGCGATATTGGTGAAAGAAAAAGACGGGTTTCATACCTACCCTTCCGGTGTAAAAGGTAGGCCCGGAGACTGGGACTTTAAATTCTCCGAAGACTATAAGGTGAAAGTCGTCAAAGCAGGCGAGCCCGTGTACCTCTTTGACGCCCACTCTGACTCCGAATACCTGATGCGAAGGTGGGTGGCAGGATCGGGAATGTTTCCCCTTGCGGAGCCAAACAAAGGGGAATACGTGCTGAACCTCGAAGAGCTTTTTGAGATCGACGAGGAAAACCCGGATGGAGAAAAGATTCATGACTATTCTATGAAATACTATTTCAGAGATAAGGTAGCCGGAAGAGTAGAAGAGCTTGAAGACAAAAAAAAGTTGCTGGTAAAAGGCCGTTCGCTGCACGACAAGCCCTGCAAGCTGCAAGTGGCCTTTACGATGAAGGATGGCGCGGCTTATGGAGGCATGATTACCCTAAAGCCGGATAGAGATGACTATGTCTTGAATATCAGCGATTTGAAACAGGTGAAATTCGTGACACTGCCCCGACCTTATCCTGGTTTTCTACCTTATTATTTTGAGAATGACAGCCCCAGGCCATTTGCATTTGACAATGTGGAAAGCCTTCAGTTTTCCATTGGCCCAGGCTTTTCCGAAGCCGAGACGGAAGAGAAGCACGGCTTCGCCATCGAAAGCGTGCGGGTGGAGTAGGGTTGGGAGTAGGCAGGAGGAGGAAGAGTAGGCAGCGGCAGTTCTCCATCACCGTCATCGGTAGCGGACCCGCCGGCTGGCGGAGGAGTGTGGCAATCTGATGAATGAGAGCGCTGATCAAGAAGCAGTCAAGGTCAGACGGAGCAATGCGGAGTCAGACCGGTTCTGGGGGAAGCAATGCTATTGAGTTAAGACCTCTTGTGTCCCCTCCTGATAGCATCGGGAGAGAGGGAGTAAGGGATATGCACAATGTTTCTTTCCGTTTTAAATTAATCCTTGCTTTCAAACGTATTTATATCTTGCCGTATTTTTGTCTCCAATTTTTTCAATTAAACCATTATCAACAGCAAATCTCAAATCACGGCTTGCTGTTGCGGGCGATATTTCCCTAAAATTCTTCAGATACTCTTTTCGGGTAAAATAGTCAT
>CAYUJK010000406.1:0-1123 GCA_964444895.1 uncultured Roseivirgaceae bacterium | reverse complement strand
GCGGGCGATATTTCCCTAAAATTCTTCAGATACTCTTTTCGGGTAAAATAGTCATCTCTTGCGATTGATCTAAACAGATTGATTCTGTCAATGTTCGTAAGGCTAATGTTCTGAGTATTTAATAATTCCTCAAGCGATTCAAGGATAATTTCTAACATAAATTCGATGAATACTGTTGATTCTCCCGCATTGTCAGATTTCCTTAAGGATTCATAATATTGTTCTTGCCGTTCTTTTATTAACGCTTCAATAGGCAAGTATTCAAAAACAGGATAAGCGTCTCTTAAAATCAGTGTCTGCCATAATCTTCCCATCCTACCATTGCCGTCAATGAACGGATGGATAAACTCCATTTCATAGTGAAATACACAACTTTTGATTAGAACTAAATCGTCATCGTTTTTTAAATAGTTAAACAAGTCATTCATTAAAGGCTTAAGCATTTCACTCGGCGGAGCTATATGCGCGACTTCCGAACCTTTGGCTATCCCAACCGATTTGCTTCTGAGTCTTCCGGCCGATTCAATTAAGCCGTTCATTAGAATTCCGTGTGCTTCACAAAATGATTGGAAACTGTATGGATTTAGTTTGTCCAGGTAATCATACACGGCAATTGCATTTTTTACTTCCAAAATGTCCTTTCCAGGACCTGCAACTCTTTTGTTTTCAATGATCGCGGTTATTTGTTCAATGGTTAGTGTATTACCTTCAATCTCAAGTGATGAATGTATGGTCTTGATTCTGTTTTTCTTTCTTAACTCTGTAGGAGGTTTATTTAAATGCGCAGAATTCACTTCTCCAATTTTCTCTGAAATTGCAGCTATTAATTTTAGTATCTTCCCTGTTATTTGGTACGGTGGCATCACTTACCCAAAAGTTGATAGTATCATACGATAGTATCAAAGATAATGAAATGGTATCAAAGTACAACGAACAATGTGTTTTGAGAGGTTCACACCAATAAAGCCCAAGGCAGGGTGAATTGAGAAAGAGCAACTGACAGCATTAGTCAAGGTCAGACGAAGCAAAGCGGAGTCAGACCGGCATGAGGGGGAAGGATGGAATAAAGGATTGATGGAATGGAGCGGCAGTAGGCAGTAGCAGGAGGAGGTGAAAGAATAGG
>CAYUJK010000405.1:0-3717 GCA_964444895.1 uncultured Roseivirgaceae bacterium | reverse complement strand
GCCTGCTCAAAGCCGGCCCAGAAAATTGCCGCCCCGGCAAACAAAAGCAAAATGACGATGGATTTCTTCTTCTCTACGGTGTTGAGTCCGCCGAAAAGTACTATGTAAGCAAAGTAAAGCAAAGTGATCAGCACGATGATGTAACCGGCGGAGCTCGCAACACCCCGTGCGGTACGCAAATCCACTACCTGTGTAAAGTGCAGCAGGGCCAGAAAGGCCGCCATAGCACCCGTAAACCCGAGTATCGATACGACGTTTTTGCCGATGGAATTGGCCTTTGTCTGGGCCTCTTTTGCCTTTGGCGTGAGCCCGGCATCTCCCAGGTGGCGCTGTGAAAGCCTGAACTGCAACAAGCCGAAAAACATGCCTATAGCTGCCATACCAAAACCCAGGTGCCAGTCGACCTTCTCACCCAGGTAGGCCACTATCGTCTGGCCCAGTATGGAGCCAAGGTTGATACCCATGTAGAAAATGGAAAAGCCCGCGTCTCGTTTTGCACCTCCTTCGGGATAGAGATCCCCGACGATGCTGCTGATATTAGGCTTCAGAAGGCCTGTGCCTATGGCAATAAAGGCCAGCCCGGAATAGAAAATACCTGGCGAACCGGGAATAGCGAGGATCAAATGCCCCATCATGATGCTGATGCCTCCGTACCAGATGGCCTTTCGCTGGCCCAGCAGGTTGTCGGCCACCCATCCGCCCGGAAGCGTAAGCAGGTATACCGAGCCGAGGTACAGCCCTATGATTGAGGTAGCTGTTTCGTGATCCAGTCCAAGACCCCGCATGGCGGTATCGGTAGTCATAAAAAGGATGAGGATGGCCCTCATGCCGTAGTAGCTAAATCTCTCCCACATTTCCGTGAAAAAAAGCGTAAACAACCCCCTTGGATGTCCCAGCCACTGCTTGGTCTCTTGTATACTTGTCATACCTGTAGTGCTATCGTTTTAGTAAATATGAATCCGTTAAGCTAAATAGTGATTTTTACTTTAGCAAGAAAGAAATTGCCGGACTGACCCCTCGTCGCTTTTTTTTGCTTTCATGTGGTTCAAATTGAAACCAGGAGACGGAGCTAACTGGCTTTTTTAGTCCCTGATGTTGTTGGCTGTCGGCATCGGGGCAGGCTTTCGGTCTTCAGCCGGGCATTTACATTTTAATTGGACCGCTATGTGATTTCTCTTTTTACTTTCTTAAAACTTACTGAAAACCTTTGCATCATCAACAATTGGCTTTTGGATTCAAATAAGCCACAACCAATAATATGTTTATCCGTTGCTCATTGTTCGGTTGTATTTTATAATTTAGCTCGCTTTAATTTTTTAGGAGAATGGCGCAGGAAAAAAAGAAATTTTCAAACAACATCAACATTAAGAACCGTAAGGCGGCCTTTGAATACCACTTTCTGGACAAATACATTGCAGGTATTGTATTGAAAGGCACAGAGATCAAGTCGCTGAGAGAGGGGAAAGCCAGCTTGCAGCATGCGTATTGCTATGTGCACCGGGGCGAGCTGTTTGTGAAAGACATGAGCATATCGCACTACACGGAGGCCACGCATTATAACCACGAGCCGACGCGCGAGCGAAAACTGCTCCTGAAAAAATCTGAAATAGAAAAGCTGGCGGATAAGACGAAAGAAAAAAGCATCACCATCGTTCCTACCCGTATCTTTATAAATGACCGCGGGTTGGCAAAAATAGAAGTGGCCCTGGCTAAGGGAAAGAAACTCTTTGATAAACGCGAGGATATTAAGAAAAAGGATGCGGAAAAGGAATTGTCAAGAATGAGGTATTGATATGAGCAAGAGGAAATTTGGAATATGCAGGCTATCAATAGTGCCCATGCGCGACCGGCACTCCGACAAAGCTGAAATGGTATCTCAGTTGCTTTTTGGTGAATCGTATGAGATCATCGAAATCTCGGCAGATAAAAAATGGCACAAGATCGAAACGGATTTTGACGAATACGAGGGCTGGATAGATGCCAGGCAAAGTACCGAAATCAGCGAGGAATATTACGACTATATTCAAAAACTTGAATATAAGGTGTGTACAGACCTTATTTCCAGTATTTTATACAAAAAGCAAATGCTCAATATCGTCATTGGGAGCATCCTGCCGATAGCGAGTTCGGAGCTGTTCGAAATGAACGAACTATTCGCCTTTAACGGTGAATCAAAGAACCTGGGACAAAAGGCCGACTTTGAGTTTTTGAAAAAGATCGCCATGAAATACCTGAACACTCCGTACCTCTGGGGTGGCAAGTCACCTTTTGGGATCGACTGTTCTGGATTCACGCAGCAGGTTTTTAAAGTAAGTGGGTACGTACTGAAGCGCGATTCATTTCAGCAGTATCTTCAGGGAAAAAAGGTAAATAAAAAAGATGGCCAGCCCGGTGACCTGGCTTTTTTTGCCAATGAGCAGGAGAAAATCGTGCATACTGGCATCTTGCTGGAAGACAATAAAATAATTCATGCCTCGGGAAAAGTGAGGATTGATAAATGGGACGAAAAAGGTATATTTAACGCTGAAACAGAATCCTATACACACCGTTTGGCAGGTATTAGACGGATAATGATTTAACCGAACCTTATAGGCCATGACAGCAAAGGTACTCGTATTAAACCTCGACTTTACGCCGGTTACGATCTGTACCGTGCAGAGGGCCTTTTTGCTCGTTTACCTGGAAAAAGCGGATCTGGTGTCTGAAAACCGAAAGCACCGGTTGAATACCATATCCACTTCCTTTCCCATGCCTGCCGTTATCAAGCTAAAAAAATACATCAGCATTCCCTACCGCGGGGTGATGCTAAGCCGCGAGAACATCTTTAAGCGCGACGGCCACAAATGCCTGTATTGCGGCTCCAGGAAAGATCTCACGCTCGATCACGTGCTGCCCAGGGCCCGTGGCGGAAAAACATCCTGGAACAACCTGGCTACGGCATGTAAGAGATGCAACTCAAAGAAAGGGGATTTTAGCCCGGAAGAAGTAGACATGAGACTACCCTACAAGCCTTTTAAGCCCTCGTACGTAATGTTTCTACGCGAATTTTCAGGCTACGACTACGAAGAATGGAAACCTTTTCTCGAACCCAAGAACTTCTCTGACGCCAAAGCAGCGGGGTAAATGCTGGTTATTCGTTATTGGGTTTTGTGTTCGGTATTCTGTATTAGGTTACGTTGATTATTGATTATCGCGTATTGAATATTGATTATTCGAATTTCGATGTAGATATTCAACCTCCAGCCTCCAACTTTATAATAACCAATCAATCCCAGCTCATTTCCTGGGCAGAAAGCGAAGACTGCAATACCACGGTCTTTCCGCTCATTCTCTCCAGCATTGGTTTGAGGATCAAATGGGCATTTTTATTCGTCTCTTCCAATATTCCGCCGTCCAGCGCAGCCTGCTGTATTTGCTTCTCCGCATTCTTGTAGGCCTTTTCTATGGTTCGTTTTACCTCTTCGTCGTTGCTGAAAAACCGGCTCCACCAGCCAGAACGTTCGAAATGATACACGTGGGTGTTTTCCAGGTCCAGCTTGTGATAACACAGCTCCGGTTCCGGTAATCTAACGTACAGGGTGTCCCCGGCCACATTTACGTCTTCAGGCTCCAGCTTTTTTAAGTCGATACAACCTACCGCCTCGCCACTGGCTATAAGGAGTGCTTTCAGGTCGGGCTTGAAATTGTATGTTTTCAGCAGCGTTTCGCCCGATAGTT
>CAYUJK010000404.1:0-3718 GCA_964444895.1 uncultured Roseivirgaceae bacterium | reverse complement strand
AGTTGCGCTCCCACATCAATCACTCCCTACATTCAGGTAAACAACGGCACCTGGCAACAAACGTCAAGTGTTACGGTAAATTCCGGAACCCAGGTGAGATTTGGCCCTCAGCCTGTCAGCGGTGGTTCGTGGAGTTGGAGCGGATGCGGAACGTCAGGCAGTTCACGCGAGCAAACCATTACCCCGACTGGCTCCTGTACGGCTATAGCCACTTATACCAACTCTTGCGGAGCGCAAAGCACACAGGCTTTCAACGTGACGGTCAGCGGTGGAGGCGGTACCTTTAACGGCGTTTATTCTTTCGTGGCCCAACACAGTGGTAAAGCCATTGATGTTGCCGGTGGCGGTACGTCTAACGGAACAAACATTCAGCAATGGTTTTACTACGCTTCCAATGACAATGCGCGCTTTCAGGTCACGCATCTTGGAGACGGCTGGCACCGGATCAGTCCTGTGGTTGCAACTGGACAAGCTATCGATGTTTCGGGAGTTTCAACGGCCAATGGCGCCAATATTCATACCTGGGCTTATGGCGGAGGGACTAACCAGCAGTGGCGGTTCGAAAGCGCCGGGAATGGGTATTGGAAGATCATCGCCCGGCATAGCAATAAGTGCCTGGACGTAGCAGAAATATCAACCGCAGATGGTGCAAATATTCACCAATGGGACTGCATATCGGGCGCACAGAACCAGGCTTTTCAGTTAATAGCAAACAGCGGCTCCAGGATTGCTTCTGAGGAACTGGAACGATCAGCGGAGTCTTCATACGCTGATGTTTTTAATATCTACCCGAATCCGTCCAGAAACGGTGACTTTTCGGTTAACATGTTATTTGATGAAGGCGATGGTTACCGACTAAACATATTCAGCGTGGACGGCAGGAAAGTATACAAGACTGGTACATTAAGCCCCGGGGTCCATGAGATCAGTAGCGGTTTGCAACAAGGGATATACCTCGTGAAACCAGAAGGTGATACGAAATTTGGCTACAAGAAACTTATTATTCAATAGGTGACTTTGCATTAGTTAACCCGCGAGGTTTTCAAAACCTTGCGGGTTTGCTCGAACCGATTTGGGAGACAAAAAAGTATTTATATGAAAATCAAAATCAAGTTTACACTCACCGCCCTTTTTGCCATACTACTATCCGGCTCAAAAGGGTTTTCACAGGATTCCAATTTCTTTGTGTTCCTGTGTTTCGGGCAATCCAACATGGAAGGCCATGCACGCTTCGAACCACAAGATACTACGGTCGATGGTCGCTTTCAGGTAATGGCGGCAGTGGATTGCCCTGATCTGGAACGAACAAAAGGCAATTGGTACACAGCCGTTCCTCCTTTGAGCAGATGCCGCACAGGCCTTACGCCTGCAGATTACTTTGGCCGGACACTCATTGCCCACCTGCCCGATAGCATCAGGATCGGGGTGATCAATGTCTCTGTCGGCGGGTGTAAAATTGAACTCTTCGATAAAGAAAACTATCAATCGTATGTATCGAATGCCCCGGATTGGTTGAAAAACATGGCGAATGAATACGACGGAAACCCTTATGGCCGATTGGTAGAAATGGCCCTTCTTGCCCAAAAAGACGGCGTGATCAAAGGGATACTGCTGCACCAGGGGGAATCAAATACCGGCGATACGGAATGGCCAGAAAAGGTCAAGGGAGTTTACGACAATCTGCTGAAAGATTTAAACCTCGATCCCAATTCCATTCCATTGCTTGCGGGTGAATTAGTGAGCGCTGAGCAGGGAGGCAAGTGTGCCAGCATGAACCCCATCATCGCTACGCTGCCCGAGACCATTCCCAATGCGCATGTCATTTCCTCTGAAGATTGCGAGGCTATCCCCGATGGCTTGCATTTTTCGGCAGCGGGCTACCGGGAACTGGGCGAAAGATACGGCAGGGAGATGCTCTCCATATTTGGACACCAAATCAGTGAAAAGAAATAAGAGTTGGGTAATTAAAAATTGAACGGATTGATCCGGATTGACTTCTTAACGCTTATGCTCAATAGACAAAGTAACACATAACACGAAAGATTAGAACCATGCCATTAGAACACTATTCAAAATTAAAAGTGCGACTAAGTAGCATCACTTTGTTGTTCGTACTCACTACGCTTTCTGCATTTTCACAGAAGCTGACGCTTACGTCGCCCAATCAAAAAATGAAAGTTGACTTGTTAAACCCCGAAAATGCCGATGCAGGAGAGTGGTATTTGAAGGTCAGCTATATCAACGGGGGGAAAGCTTCCGAAGTGATTCCCCGCGTTGACCTCGGGTTGACCCGTAGCGACCAGGATTTTTCCAACCTCACATTTCTGAAGGCGGCTAAACCGATAGCCGTGAAAGAAAGCTACGAAGCATTGCATGGTAAGCGTTTGCAACGGAGCAATTCGGCCAATGAAGCGGTGGCCTATTTTGAAAATTCCGGCAAGGCAAAGCTGAACGTGATTATCCGGGCATACAACGACGGTGTTGTCTTTCGCTACGAATTTCCCGAAAAGGGCGGGTCTTTTGTGGTAAAAGACGAGTTGACCACTTATTCTATTCCCGATAGCACCAGGCGCTGGCTGCAGAAGTTCAACCCGGCAAATGAAGGCTACTATCGCACGGCGAAGGACGGTACAGAGCAGAAGGACTGGGCGTATCCGGCGTTGTTTCAAACACCCGACAGTTCGTGCTTTTACCTCCTACATGAGGCAGACCTCAACCGCACGTATTGCGGCACCAAACTCGCCAATCACGGCGAACCTTCAAAATACAAACTTACCTTCCCCGACGATTGGAACGGGCGCGGACAGGGAGAAGTGCAGCCTACCATTTCACTTCCCTGGAAGTCTCCCTGGCGGGTCATCATCGCAGGTAGTCTTGCGGATATCGTTTCTTCTACCTTGGTTGATGATATTTCGGCTCCTTCGAAGGTGAAAAACACCGATTGGATAAAGCCGGGATTGGTGTCCTGGAATTACTGGTCCAACAACCACGGCACCAAAGACTACCAGGTGGTTTGCAAGTTTGCCGACCTGGCGGTGCGGATGGGATGGCCCTACACCTTGTTAGACTGGGAGTGGGACGCCATGAGCAATGGCGGAAACCTGGAAGACGCATTGCAATACATCCATTCAAAAGGCATAAAACCCTTAATCTGGTATAACTCCGGCGGCGACCATACCTGGGTCAATGCCACGCCCAAAGACCGGATGCTTACCCATGAAAACCGGACAGAAGAATTTGCAAAGCTTAAAAAAATGGGAATTGTGGGTGTGAAGGTTGATTTTTTTGAGAGCGAAAAACAGGACATGATCAACTACTACCTGGATATTTTGGAAGATGCGGCGAAGCATGAGATCATGGTGTATTTTCATGGCTGCCTGGTGCCGCGAGGTTGGGGGAGGACCTATCCCCATCTGATGACCTACGAAGGAGTTCGCGGCGCGGAATGGTACAATAATGTGCCTGATTTTACTTACGAAGCCCCGGTACACAATACCATTCTGCCTTTTACGCGCAACGTTGTGGGGTCTATGGACTATACTCCGGTCACATTTTCCAATTCTCAACACCCGCACATCACTTCCTACGGACATGAACTGGCCCTGGGCGTACTCTTCGAATCGGCCTTGCAGCACCTGGCCGATCGCCCGGAGGGATATGATCCGCTGCCCGATGCTGCGAAAAACCTGCTTCGGGACTTGCCTGTGGCCTGGGACGA
>CAYUJK010000403.1:0-3739 GCA_964444895.1 uncultured Roseivirgaceae bacterium | reverse complement strand
TCCATTGTAAAACGAGGGGCTATTTTCTTTGCGCCTCATGACCAAAAAGTTGCGTTAATTATCTCATGCTAAAGCTTCTTTATTTATTCCTGATCGTATTGGTTGCCGCTTGCATTACGGAAAGCTCAACGTCGAGCAAGCAGGGCTATCTTCGTTGGGTGGGTGATATAGAATTTAATCCGGCGCTTGACGACCCGGATTTTCTATTATGTCATGGAGATTCAAGTGTAATGCAGTACTTCAATTTCGGGCAGGGACTCCAGTACGAAGGCGAGAAAAAGGC
Organism: uncultured Roseivirgaceae bacterium; assembly: GCA_964444895.1. GTDB lineage: Bacteria > Bacteroidota > Bacteroidia > Cytophagales > Cyclobacteriaceae > CAJXNP01. The sequence goes on along the minus strand of CAYUJK010000403.1, from coordinate 3,456 downwards.
GATCATGGAAGAGTTTAGCAACAAATATAAACCTGTTGCATCGGACGACAGCGGGTTAGTTAGGATTCGGTTCATCGTAAACTGTAAAGGAGAAACGGACAGATTCCGAATGATCGCAATGAACAATGAATTTGAAGAAAAGAAATTTGACGCCCGCATTACCCATCAACTTCTGAGTATCACCAAAGAACTTTCGGGTTGGAAAATCCTTCCTGGCGAGGAAGATGCAAAAGATTATTATCAGTACCTTATTTTTAAAATTGAATCAGGAAAAATCACAGAAATTATGCCATGAGAGCAAGATTTACCGCCTTACTCGTGTTTTTAGGAACATGCAATAGTTCAGTAGGCCAGCCCAATTGCAATGCTTTTCTGTACATGGGCGACACGTTAAAATTTGAGGCCTGCAAAAAGGCTGAAGGGGTCGAAGGCCATTATCAGTTCAGCCAGGAGTTTCAAATGGTATTGGATAGCGCCCTGTCAATCGACCCATCGTTCGACTATGCCTATGCAGAAAAGTCGGTGGCCTACTTAAAAAGCGGAGATTTCTTGACATGGAAGCTGCTCATAGATCAGGCCGTGGAGAATAACCCGGAAGGATACTTGGGATACCGAGGCTGGTGCCGGTATCAATTTTTCAGGGATTACAAGGGGGCAATCGAAGACATCGAACGGCTGGACAAGCTGGTGCAATATGACATAGGATCGTCTGTAAATGGCGACTATCATTTGCAGATTGCCAGGGCAATTTGTTATGATGCTTTGGGTGAGCGCAGCAGTGCTATTGGCATAATTGAGGCGCAATTAGCGAAGGAAGACTACTTCATTGGCAAATATGATTACCTCCATCTTGGCGTGATGTATTTGAAAAGTGGAAACAATAAAAAAGCAAGGGAGGCATTTGCGAACCAGAAACGTGAAAATGACCTGTCGGAAAACCACTATTATCTGGCCCTGTCGTATCGCAATTCCGGCGATCTGAACGAATGCATAGCCCATTTAGAAAAAGCGAAAGAAATGTACCGCCAGGAAAGAAAAATGTTTGACCCTTATACCCAACCCTATGATAAAGTGTATTTGGCGGATATTGAGAACGAACTTAAGGCGGTTGATGAAAGCTGTGAATGAATGGTCTTTGAAAAAATCGACTATTCGATAAAATACACTTGATTGATACACTAAAACGATATACTTTCGTGATATATAAATATTGAATTATGAAGACAGTGTCATTAAAAATTGACGATTCCATATTCGGTGAAACCGAAAAAATTCTTTCCCGGATTAAAATACCCAGAAACAGATACATTAACGAGGCGATTGAATTTTACAATCGACATCAAAGACGGCAGCTATTGGAAAAAACACTTAAAAAGGACTCAGATATGGTAAAAGAGGATTCGCTGCGTGTATTGAAAGATTTCGAAAAGATAGATTATGTCGATTAAACAATTCGAAATATGGATTGCTGATCTGAACCCGCAAATTGGGACAGAGCCTGGCAAAACCAGACCGGTACTTATTGTTCAAACGAATCTGCTAAACAAAATACCCCATCCATCCACGATTATTTGCCCGATCACGACCAATGTCAGGAAAGAAGCTGATGTTTTAAGGGTACATCTAAAAAAAGGCATGGCCAATTTAAATGAAGCATGTGATATCATGATTGACCAAATACGGGCGATTGATAACACAAGGTTGATTAAAAAGATAGGAGATTTGCCCGCAGCATTGGTTGATAAGGTAAAAGAAAATATAATCATCACACTTGACCTGGAATAAAAAAGCTCGACAGCAGAACAGACGGCCCCACCAGTGTGGGTTGATAGAATGCAGCGACCCACTGAATCAGAGCGTTTTGTGAGTAGCATTGTTTCGGTAAGGATGACAGAAATATTGATTTGACTTTTCCCTATATTTTAAAACTGTTTTTGAGCAACCCCATTTGCAGGTAGCGAAACTTGGGGCATTTTTTTGAATCGACCGATTGACCTGATCACAGATAAGTCACTATCAAACCCATACTTCATAGAATCTATAAATCAGAACAAAATCGTTCTTTATGAATCTTGAGATCAAGAAATTCCTGTTCGACATCCACGAATCCATCGAGTCTATAGAAAGTTATTTAGGATATAAACATGATTTCAAGGTTTATATGGCTAATAAGATGATGCGCCGCGCAATTGAACGAGAATTTGAAATTATTGGTGAGGCAATGAATCGTATTGATAAACTGGATTCAACATTAAAAATTGAAGTAAAAGAGCTTCTCGATTAAATAGTAACCCTCCTTCCTCCCTAGCCTACATTATTCATAAACAACAGAGTTACGCGAGTAAAATCAAATTGTATTGGGTCGAAACTTGCGATAGGATATATACTTTTTATCATAACAAGCTGATTATCAATTAGGAAATATCAGTACCCACCCCTACCCCTCCTGGGAGGGGTAGGGGTGGGTACAATTTCCGGGAAATGCTATACATTATCTTTTCTTCTTAAATAGTTTCTGTGAATTACTTCACTACTATTACTTTTTTATGGTCTTTAAGCATAATTTGAACCCAAATGTTCAATGTTTACCTGACCCCAAAAGGCTTTGAAAAAGCCTGAAATCCCCTCCTGGGAGGGGTAGGGGTGGGTTAATTGACAATATGACGAGTTAAGTTTTAATTGTTCTATGAATTATCCAGGCTAGAAAACACCCTAATTTCCAAGGTCTGTGTCCTCACGGCAACGCCATGCCCTTGGCATAGTCGGACTCTTACCCCGATCATTTTGAAGAAAATTGTTGAACTACTCCAAAGTCCAACAGTTCAACCTCACCTCCTTTCCACCCTGATCTCTACCCGTCGGTTCTTTGCCCTCCCCTCGATGGTTTTATTGGACGTAAGGGGCTCTGCCTCGCCCTTGCCTTGTATGTCAAGCTGGCTTTCGGGCAGGCCCAGTTGCACCAGGTATTCAGCTACTTTACGCGCCCGTTTTACGGACAACTCCTGGTTAGCCTCCGGCGTGCCAATATTATCCGTATGGCCAATGAGAACAATCTTGTAGCCTCCGTTTTTCCAGTGGGTATGGTAGAGCATTTCAAGGTAGTTTTTGCTGGATTCGTCCAGCTCCGAAGAGCCAAAAATAAACTGCACGGGGCCCGGCTTGGGTGCGCTTTCAATTTCTTCGGAGGTGATTTCACCTACAGAAACTTTCCCTTTAGAGGCATCTGCTTCATCCCTCAGGGTGTCATCGGCGCCTCTTTCTTCTTCCTCTACTATTTCCATCTGCCCCTTGTTCAGTTCTCCTCCCGGCTGGGAATCTGCTTTTGCCGCCGTGTCGGCCGCTTTATTTTTCCTGTTTTTAGTGCGGTTTCTTTTGCTTTTATCCCGGCTGTGGATGTCCGGAGTGAGGGCGAACAGCACCTCGTAGGTATTGCTATACACGTCCGAAAGTCCGCCC
>CAYUJK010000402.1:0-3755 GCA_964444895.1 uncultured Roseivirgaceae bacterium | reverse complement strand
TTATCATAAGACTTTAACGTAAGAATTAAACCAACGCCGAAGCTTATGGTAAATAATAAGGATGAAATGGCCAATTGTTTAAGGTAGGGATCTAAATCTGACGCTTTTTCATATTTCCGTACAGCCAGCGCATTTTTAATAAATAAGGGCAGAGTGAGCAAAAAGATGAACTGCCAGGGGCTTTTGTACTTCATCACGGTGAAGACCATAACGAGGAAAAACGCCCCGCCAAGCAGCAGCCAGTGATAGGTCACGGCGTAGCGGCGCCCTATTCGCACCGGAATGGAAAACTTCCCGGCAGCCTTGTCCGATTGGATGTCCCTGATATTGTTCAGGTTTAGCACCGCCGTGGAGAGCAGACCGAAGCTGAACGCAGGTAGAAATACGGAGATGGGCAGTTGCTTGGCCTGTAAGTAATAGGAGCCTGCTACCCCTACGATGCCGAAAAACAGGAGAACGAACAAATCTCCCAGGCCAGCGTATCCGTAGGGATTTCGGCCCATGGTGTACTTCACTGCTGCGCCAATAGCCGCTATGCCAAGCAGGAAAAAGACGATAAATAGCATGTCGATTTTCCCAAAAGACAGCTTGAGCAGAGAAAGACCCGATAGCAGCGCCAGCACAGAAGTAAATACTATGGCATTTCGCATTTCTTTTTGGCTGATGTGTCCCGACTGTACCTGCCGGGCAGGGCCCTCGCGATGCTGGCTGTCGGCGCCATGTATGGAGTCGCCGTAGTCATTGGCGAGGTTAGAGAGTATCTGCAACAGCAGGGTGGTGAGCACGCACAGCGCAAATATTCCCGGCCTGAAGCTGTGATGAAATGCAGCGACAAAAGAGCCCATGCCTATGCTGGCCAGGGCCAGCGGCAGTGTTCGCAGCCTCATTGCTTTGATCCAGGTGTTCCATTTGTTCATTGCCATCATTAATTTTTTGACCAGAAATAAGGGGTGAAAAGTATGAGAACGGTGAAAATTTCGAGCCTTCCCAGCAGCATTAAGAACGCCAGGACCCACTTGCCGAGAGTGGGAATGGCGGAGAACGTTTCTGAAGGCCCCACATTACCAACGCCTGGTCCGATATTGCCAAGGCAGGTAGCTACTGCACCCATGGCTGTTTTGAAGTCCAGGCCCAGCATGGCCATGGTGATGGAGCCTACTACAAAAATGAGCAAATAGATCATCATAAAGGCCAGGATGTTAAAAGTGATGGACTGCGAAACGGCCTTGTCATTGAGCCGTACCGGCAATATAGCTGAAGGGTGTATCTGCCTTTTTAGCTCCAGAAAGCTGTTTTTAATCAGCATCACGTGGCGTACCACTTTCACTCCTCCGGCAGTGGATCCCGAACTCGCGCCCACGAACATTAATATGAAAAACACGACCGTCAAGAGCGGGCCCCATTCGGTATAGTCAGCTGTAACGAATCCGGTGGTGGTGACGATCGACACGAGCTGAAATGTGGCCATACGAAAGGACTCTTCGAAATTTTGATCGGAATTGATGTAGACAATCACGGCAATGGCTACCGAAAGGGCGACGGTGAACTTGATGTATGTACGAAATTCTTCGTTGCCCCATGCTTTCTTGTACCAGCCATGCAGTCCAAAATAAATAATGGTGAAGTTGGTGCCGGCCAGGAACATAAATACGATGATCACATACTGGATATAGGGGCTTGTGAAATAGGCTATGCTGTCCTGCCGGGTAGAAAATCCACCGGAAGACATGGTTGTAAGCGCGTGATTGATGGAGTCGAAAAAGGACATGCCACCCGTCCACAGGAGAAGTGCCTCCAGTACCGTTAGCCCAATGTAGATGAGCCACAGCCTTTTGGCGGTGTCGGCAATGCGCGGTTTGAGCTTGTCAGGGGAGAGCCCCGGTGCTTCGGCCAGGAACAACTGCATGCCGCCGATGCCCAGCAGCGGCAGGATAGCTACGGTGAGCACGATGATGCCCATGCCGCCAATCCACTGGGTGAGGCTTCGCCAGAACAGGATGCCGTTGTGAATGGACTCTATATCATCTAAAATACTGGCTCCTGTGGTAGAATATCCCGATATGGTTTCAAAAAAGGCATCTGTAAAAGAAGGAATAGAGCCGCTAAAGACGTAGGGCAGCGTGCCGAATAGCGACATGCCTACCCACCCCAGCGTTACGATGATGTAGCCGTCTCTTTTCTTAAGTGTGGCGTCAGGCGGGTTTTTGTAGAGCAACCAGGCAATGAAGCCTACGACTACTGAGATAAGTCCTGATACGGAGATGGCGGGCCAGTCGCCTTCGTTGTAGTAGAAAGATACGGGCAGGCATAGCAGCATAAAAATGCCGTTAATCATGATGAGCAGGCCAAGAATAGAAACGATGAGCTTGTAGTTGATCATTACTTAAAATATTGCTCTACGTCGTGAATCGCCTCGGTTTTGCTAAGTACCACCACGCGGTCGTCGGTTTGAAATACAAAGTCGCCAAAGGTGGTGATACCCTTTCCGTCTCTTACTACGCCACCGATGATTGCTTCTTTCGGGAAGTTCAGCTTCCGGATCATTTTGCCATTGATCTTTGAGTTTTTTCTCACAATAAATTCGGCGATCTCTGCGTCTACACCGTGGATAGAGGCCAGGGAAATCACCTCTCCCTTGCGGATATAGCGGGAGATGAAATTGGCAGCTATCAGCTTCTTGTTGATCATGGTGTCTACCCCAATATTTTGAGACAGGTGTATGTAGTCGATATTTTCTACCAGGGCAATGGTTTTGGTAACGCCGAACTGCTTGGCAAACAAGCAGGCAATGATGTTTGTTTCGGAATTGTTGGTAACGGCGATAAAGGCGTCCATTTGTTCAATGCCTTCGTCTTTCAGGAGTTCCACGTCGCTGTATTCGCCATTGATCACGAGCACCTCCCTCAGGGTGTCCACGAGGTCAAAACAGCGGCTTTTGTCTTCTTCTATCAGCTTTATGTTGTACTTGTCTTTCAGGCGCCGCGATGCGTGGTAGCCCACCTTGGTGCCACCCAGGATCATCACGTTTTTGATTTCCTTTTTTTTGCGGTTTGAAAGCTGCAATACCTTGCCTACGCCGTCGGGCTGGGCAATGAAGTAGGCGTGATCGTTGGCTTTGAAGCGCGTATCGCCGTGCGGAATGATGGTGGTGTTGTTCCGGAGGATGGCTACGTTGATGAAATTGTGGTCGGGATTCAGGTGCGCGGTTTCGCGGATCACCTTGTTGTTCAGGAAACCGTCTTCGTCGATGTTGATCCCTACCAGGGTGAGCTGGCCGTTGTCAAACTCAAAGGTATCGGTGAGGGCGGCTTCTTTCAACAGTCTTTTGATTTCCCGGGCGGCCAGCGATTCAGGGGAGATAAGCTCGTCAATGCCGATGTCTTTCAGGTCCAGCTTGTCTTTGTGGAGCAGGAACTCCAGGTTGTCAATGCGGGCTATGGTCTTGTTGGCGCCAAATTTTTTCGCAATCACGCAGGTAGCAATATTGACTTCCTCGTACGACGTTACGGCTATAAAAAGGTCGGCTTCGGATACTCCGGCCTCTTCCAGCACTTTGTAGGAAGTGCTGTTGCCTCTTACGGTGCTAACGTCCAGGTGGGCGGCGGCGTAGTTGAGCCGGTCCTGGTCCATGTCGATAATGGCGATGTCCTGCTTTTCGTACGCCAGCAGCTTGGCTAGGTGAAACCCCACTTCTCCGGCTCCGGCAATGACTATTCTCATGAACTCATCCGTCGATTGAGCTGCAAATATACTCA
>CAYUJK010000401.1:2504-3760 GCA_964444895.1 uncultured Roseivirgaceae bacterium | reverse complement strand
CTTTAAAAAATGCTGCAGTTCTTTACGGGCAATATGTATTCTATTTTTTACAGTTCCAAGTGGAATATTGAGCCTGTCAGCAATCTCGTAGTACTTAAAGCCCTTAAAATACATCATAAAGGGTGTTTTGAAGGTTTCATCAAGCTTATCGAGCGCCCTTTCTATGTCTTCGTTGGTAAATTTTGAATAAGCGGAGTTCTCTACCGAATTGCCAGATGAGTTGATGAAGTGAAGATTGTCAGTAGTATCGATAAAAGTATTCCTTCGCACCATCCGCTGGTAGTTTGTGATGAACGTGTTTTTGAGAATAGTGTACATCCACGCCTTCAGGTTAGTGCCGTCTGAGAACTTGTCCCTGTTGGTAAAAGCTTTTAAAACGGTTTCCTGGATGAGGTCGTTGGCGTCTTCTACGTCTCTTGTTAGCCTCATAGCCATAGGTTTGAGGGATGGCGACAATTGATTTACTGAGTAGCTGAATTCTAATGCTGTCATGATCCTGTTAAGTTTTGTTGAACGAAGTTACACAAACATTAAACGTAAATCAAGCATTTTGTTTAACTTTTATATAAAAAAATTAAACAATACTTTTCGCCAATTTGATTCTTGAAAAGAGTGTGCAGCTAAAAAACCTCAATATTTTATCAAAAAAGCCTTTTTAGTTAGCCCTTCAGCGCAGAAACAAGAATTAGAAAAATAGCCACATTCTTTTTGTCTAATAAAATAAAATAATTTTTAAACAAAATAGCGCCGCAGAAAGAGGAGATTTGTGTGCAGACCACAGCTACTGGATTAGACCTCAACCCCGCGAAGCGTGGAGTACAAATGCGTGAGGCCTCCTTTCGGGCCATCAACGACAAGCAACAAGATGTAGATAAGAAAATTGAAGACACTCAGGCCAAGGCATCCAGAAAAAGTACCAGGTCTTCCAGTTTATTCAACAGTTTCACATTTTCCGGGTAATCATATTCGTTGCCGACCAACTGGTAGCCCGAAAGCAGAATAGTGGAACTCGCAAAGGCCTGGGACAGCTTGTAAATGTACCCCTGAACATTGTCGGGCTGCGGAAACGAGGTGAACACCGAAAGCAGGAATCGTGGCTGATGCACACCATATACTTCCTTTAGATCGCCAAACGGAAGGTTTTGTCCCAGATAGATCACTTTGTGATTTCTAGACTTAACGATATAGGAAGAGAAAAGGAGAGTAATTTCGTGCAGCTCACCTTCGGGCAAGAACAACATGAACTTTTCTTGAGT
>CAYUJK010000401.1:1205-2404 GCA_964444895.1 uncultured Roseivirgaceae bacterium | reverse complement strand
TGATCTGATCTTCGTTCGGTAATCTTCTGAACCTCTTTACTCAGATCAGAATAGTCCATCTTGGAAATTTTGGAGATTTTATGTCCGTGGTCTTTTAGCAGCGAAATATTCAGAATCAGCTTCAGGTCATCATCGTCATAAAGGCGAATATTTGTATCGGTTCGTTTGGGTTTCAGGAAGTTATAGCGCTGTTCCCAAATCCTGATGGTGTGAGCCTTAATACCCGAAAGCTGCTCAATATCTTTTATTGAATATGTTGACACGGAATTTCTTTTTTTAAATCGTAAAACAAGAAAATTAAAATTTTGTTAAGAAATGTTTTTTTATGCGCCGCGGTCAAATTCGAATAAAACTCTTAAATATCTGTTAAATTCACCGCAACAAGATGGTAATAATTTGTTTCGGCAGATTGTTTTAAAAATTTAAAGATGATTTTATACAACCTCACGGTACGGATAGACCACGACATTGAACAAGAATGGCTGGAATACGTCCGCAAAAAATACGTGCTGTCTGTGATGGCCACGGAACTCTTCTTTGACTTCAAAATCTACCGGCTGCTCAACGAACCTGACAACGAAGGCATTACCTATGCGCTCCAGTTTTTTGCACATTCTATGAATGATGTCGAAAAATACCTGAACAACTACGCCCACGCTATCTCTGAAGATCACAGGCTGCGGTTCCGAAACAAACACGTAGCATTTAATACACTGTTGGAATCACTGATTTAAAACTTCTCGTTGGCAATGGCGCAATTGATCCACTCACCGTCAAAGCTGGCGCCCACTTTCCGATAGTAGTCAATAGCGGGTGTGTTCCAATCGAGCACCTGCCAGTGAATTTTACCGCAGTTTTCCTGCCTGGCCACGTTCAGGGTTTCCTGGAACAGCCGGTTGCCAATGCCCCGGTGCCGCATACGCTCGGTTACGATCAGGTCATCGATGTATAAGGACCGCCCTTTCCAGGTGGAATAACTAAAGTAATAGAGAGATATACCCACTATTTCATTCTCCACCTCGGCGACAAAAAATTCGAACGCTGGCCTTTCTCCAAATCCCTCGCGCTCCATGCGCTCTACCGAGTTAGTTACTTCATGCGGCGCCTTTTCGAAAACGGCCAGCTCATTTATCAACGCAAACACCTGGGGCAAATCGTCTTTTGTCCCTTTTCGTATCGTCACTTCCTGCATATCAATC
>CAYUJK010000401.1:0-1105 GCA_964444895.1 uncultured Roseivirgaceae bacterium | reverse complement strand
GGCAAGTCATCATCGTTCAGGATCACATCTCTATAGAGGTTTGTTATGGGCACCTCTGCGGTGGGAATGAGAAAAAAATCGCTGTCTACGATGCCGTACATCTGCCCTTCTTTGTCAGGAAGCTGGCCTGTACCATAGCCGGAATCGGAATTAATCACGATAGGAGGCTGGATTTCGCGATACCCGGCTTTCTCTGCTTCATCGAGGAAAAAATTAATCAGGGCTCGCTGCAGCCTTGCGCCTTTGCCCTTATACACTGGAAAGCCCGCGCCGGTAATTTTATTCCCCAATTCAAAATCGATGATATCGTACTTTTCGATGAGCTCCCAATGGGGCAGCGCGCTGTCGCTTAGTTGAGGTATGACGCCCCACTCCGTTACCACTTGGTTGTCTTCAGCAGATTTGCCCTCCGGCACCGACTCATGGGCGGCGTTTGGAATCGTATACAATAAATCCCTGATTTGTTCTTCGACTACTTTGAGTGCATCTTGCAGTTCCTTGCTCGTTGCTTTCAGTTCGGCACTTTGAGCCTTGGCCTTTTCAGCTTCTTCTTTCTTGCCCTCCTTCATCAAACCACCTATTTGCTTCGAAATGGTATTGGCCTGGTTCAGCAGGTCATCTAACCGGGTTTGCGTTTTCTTGCGATGGTCATCCTTTTGCAATACCTCATTAATAAATTCTTCCGCATTGGCCAAACGCTTCTTTTTCAAGCCTTTCAGTACTTGCTCTTTGTGGGCCAATATATCTGCAATCCTTAACATACGTCTACTAGTTTGCCGCAAAAGTAAGGCATTTAGACGATTGTTGGGGAAAAAACATTGTTTATCGAATAAATCCCCTAATTTTGTCAAAATAAATTTGGAACACTTGACAAATTCTGTTTCCTGACATATTATTGCAGGAACATTCAATCGCTTTTCTTCAGAAAAGTTCTTATCTAAATCAACCAATTATACGAGCAGCAAGAATTCAATCTAATTTAATATCCATTTATTTTAGTGGTATAATACTTTTATTCAATCACGATGTACACTATTGATGACCTAAATGTCAGGCTTCTTTCTGAACTGAAAGATATTGCAGAAGAAATGGGCGTAAAAAATTT
>CAYUJK010000400.1:0-3762 GCA_964444895.1 uncultured Roseivirgaceae bacterium | reverse complement strand
CCGGCGCCGGGTTTGCCCAGATCATTGGGGATGTCTACCACGAAAATAGTCCCCTCGTCCTTCTGTGATTCCACTGAAATACTGCCATTTAGCTTAGATGCTGCCTCTTTAGCAATGAAAAGCCCCAAACCGGACCCATGGGATTTTTCGGAAGCCCTGAAATACATATCAAACACTTTTTTCAAATACACTTTATCGATGCCGATTCCGTTGTCAGAGATCATCAGCTTCCAGGTTTCGTTATTTGCCAGGCATTCAATACGAACGAAAGGCGAGGGTTTTTCCAGATCGGCGTACTTGATGCCATTGCCGATCAGGTTATGCAAAATCATTTTCAGCCTGGGGCTGTCACTCAACACCCTAAGGTTGGGGTCTATGCGGTTTTCGATGGTCACCTTGGCCGCTTCGGGAATAAATTGAAGCTCCTTCACCACTTCATTGGCGAGGTCGTACATGGAAATGGACACGAGGTTGATTTCGTAGTGCGTGTTGCGGGAGTATTCTACCAGGCTCTGGATCACCGCTTCCAATCTTGCGGCGCTGTTTTCGATGTAGCTCAGGCACTCGGCAATGTTTTCGGGGTCGTTGTTTACCCTGGCGATTTGAATCAGGCCGCGGATCGATTTCAGCGGGGCGCTCAGGTCGTGCGAGGCGCTGTACACGAACCGGTCGAGTTCCAGCACGGTCTTGTCGAGCTGCCGTATGGTAGAACGCAGCTTTCGCGTGCGGTGCTCTACCGTTTTTTCTAATTTTTCATTGATTTGCCTAAGCTTTTCCTGTGCTTTTTCCAGCTTACCGCGTTGAAAGAAAATCTGGTCATTTTGTGAGCTAAGCTCTTCGTTCTGCGCTTGTATTTCGTCATTCATTTCCGCCAACTCCAGATTTTTCTCCTTCAACTCGCGGGTTCGCTGCCTCACCTTTTTCTCCAGTGCTTCCTGCTGCCTGATCATAAAGCGGACCCTGAGCCAGTACAGCAGGTAGATGATACCGACACCAAAGACCACCGCCAATAGCTTAAAAAGCACGGTTTGCCACCACGCGTGCTTAATTTCGATGAGCAAAGCACCGGGGCGCTCGTGCCAGAAGCCGTTGTGATTGGTAGCTTTTACCCTAAAGTTATATATCCCGGGCTTCAGGTTGGTGAATACAGCCTTCCGGTCACTACCGATGTACTGCCAGTCGTTGTCGAAGCCCTCCAGTCTATACGCGTACTGACCCTCATGCATAAAGTTGTAATCCATTGCAGCAAACTCCAACGTAATCGAGTTTTGGTTGTGACGTAGGCGAACGGGTCTGCCAGAATTCAGGTGCCCAGCCAGCGGTGAACCTGGCATCCCTACGTTCATAAGCTTGTTGCTGAGCCAGAAGTTGGTAAAAACTATTTTAGGCGCCACATTGTCAAGCGCTATGCTATCGGGGTAAAAAGCATTCATCCCCTTCGTTCCCCCGAAAAGCATCATGCCATTGGCACTCACCAGCGCACTGCCGGTATTGAATTGATTGCCCTGCAAGCCATCGGCCCGTGTATAGTTGATTACCAGATCCTCCTCCGGACTGTAAGCCAACAGGCCTTTATTGGTGCTCAGCCACGTTTTTCCGGAATCATCCTCCCGGATGGCATAGATGGCGCTTTCAAAAAGTTCATTTCTCGATGCGTACGCCTCGGCTGTCCTCGATTGCGGATCGTACACAATGAGCCCCATCGATACAGTTCCTATCCATATTCTGCCGTCGCTGTGTTGGTACAGGCTAAGGATAGAGGTGTTTTTGGTAAGAATATCTTCGTAAACCACGCGCTGAAAAATGCCGGTTGCGTGATTGTAAAAGTTGAGTCCCCCCACATCACCTCCTACCCACACCCGGCCTTTCGAATCGACGATGATGGCATTTACCCTGTCGCTGCTCAGGGCGTCGGGCCTCATAGGTTCTGGCAGGTATTGCACAAACGTTCCGTCCTTCCGGCTGTAGTAACTAATGCCGTGAACGAAAGTACCTATCCACACGTTTTGCAGCGAATCCAGGGCCAGGGACAATACATTATTGGCTCTCAACCCTGAGTTAGGGCGTTTCGAACCAAAATACTGGTAGCCCCCTGTGTGGGTGTTGTACGCATAGAGGCCTCCTCCCCAGAAACCCACCCAAAGCAGTCCTTCGTCGTCCAGGGCCAGGGCCTTTACTTTCAACTCCTCCACCCCGGTAACAGGATTGACAATTTTGATGTATTCAAAATTGTCGGCATAAATATCTTCAAACGCGCGGGGCTTCTTGTTGAGTCCGCCGCCGTCGGTGCCTACCCAGAGCGTGCCGTTATCATCTTCGGCAAATGCCGTCACATTGCTTGCACTGAGGCTGCCAGACTGCCACACCTTGCTTTGGATGGGCGTAAACACAAACCTGTCTTTTTGGTAGATATTCACACCGCCATAGTAAGTAGCCACCCACAGGCCGCCCTGCGGGTCCACGTAAACGCGCTTTACCGAATTGCTCTGCAGGCTGTACAGATCAAATGGCACATGCTGAAAATTGCTGAATTGGTTGTCAGGAACTCGCTTAGTAGAGTGCAGCAGCCTGCTAAGGCCGTTATCGGTACCTACCCATATCGTTCCTTCCAGGTCTTCTGTTATGGTTTCGACTTCGTTGTGGTTAAGCGTATGCGCTGCGGGAGAAGCACCATAGTGGATGTAGCAATCTTCCTCAGGCAGGTACAGGTAGAGTCCGTCGTCGAAAGTCCCTATCCAAAGCCTTTCCTGCGAATCCATGAACAGCTCAATGACTTTATTGGTTCTGGGTAGTTTTTCCTTGTCTCTTTTGGGATGTAAGGTGCGAAATGTCATGGCTTTCTTATTAAACACACTGATCCCGCCGCCATAGGTACCAATATAGACATTCCCCTTTTTATCGCCAGTAATGGACCTGATCAAATCGGAGCAGAGGCTGTTGCTGTCGGCAGGGTCGTGCTTCATCACCTCAAAACGAATGGAAGAATAGTCTGCACTGTGACTGGCAAAAGTGGCCACACCACCTCCTTCTGTACCCAACCATACTATACCTTCTTCGTCTTCCCAGATTGTTTTCACCCTGTTACTCGGTAACGAATGCGGGTCCTCCGGATCATGACCAAAATTTACAAAACGGTCCTGCTTGCGGTTGTACCAGGAGAGCCCTGCCCCAAAGGTTCCTATCCAGAGGTTTTGGCGGGAGTCCTCAAAAATATCGACAATAAAATTGCCCCCGATACTCCCGGTGTCCCGAGGTGAGTGGTGATAGGTATGGATGGTGTAGCCATCGTACTTATACAGACCGTCTTCGGAGCCAAACCATGTGAAGCCCTCATGATCCTGGCGGATGGCCCAAACATTTCCAAAACCCGGCTTTTGGTCGGCCGTAAGATGATGAAAGCGAACCTGCTGGGCATGCCCGCCATCCGGGAAACAAAAAGCAATCACGGCGGGCAATACCCAAGGCCTCAACCGCAGAGCGCTGTAGATACTAAACGTCATACTCCCAAAAAATTCAACTATACTGTACAGCATGACATAAATATAAGCGAAGAGGCTTCAATTTTCATTTGTCAGCTCTCTATTTTTAAGCCAAATTCTACAATGGCTTAATCGGGGATTAATAAACCCGCACTTTGTACGCCTATATCCTGATAGGTAAAAAGTACTTTAGACCACTACAAAAGAGGCTTGAGCACCTGCCATACATTCTCTGCCACGCGCTGGTGGCCTTCGATGTTGGGGTGAATGCCGTCGGGCTGAT
>CAYUJK010000399.1:0-3764 GCA_964444895.1 uncultured Roseivirgaceae bacterium | reverse complement strand
TTATCAATTAGTAAAAGCTATCAAAACTAGTAATCCATATTGTAAGCTATTTTGCGTAGGCGATGATTGGCAGTCAATTTACCGTTTCAGCGGTAGTGACATAGCACTTTTCAAGGAGTTTGAAAATTATTTTGGATTTACAGTAAAATCAAAAATTGAAACAACCTATCGTTTTCACAATCCACTTATTAGTCTATCGAGCGAATTCATACAGAAAAATCCAAACCAAGCTAAAAAAGAACTAAAAGGAATTTCAAGCAGAAAAAACACAGATTATAAAATTCATTATTCAATAACAGATAATCAGGATGATACTTTGGCGGTTCAAAAGATATTTAATGAACTACTAGAATTTGATGACCAAATTGAAGACAAAGAGATTATTATTCTTGGAAGATATGGATTTGATATTGATAGAATTAAAAACGAAAATTCAGTATTCAAAATTGACAAGACAAATGAAGTAATTTCATACAGCCTAAAAACGGAAGGAGGAGAAATAAAAAGACTTAAGGCTCAGTTCATGACCGTTCACAAAGCCAAAGGACTTGAAGGGGATGTTATTATAGTGCTTAATTGTAATTCTGGAAAATTTGGTTTCCCTTCTGAAATGTCTGACGACCAAGTTTTGAATTTGTTGTTAAGTGAAGCGGACCAATTTGAAAATGGCGAAGAAAGAAGGTTGTTTTATGTTGCAATGACAAGAGCAAAAGAAAAGGTATATTTTGTAACTGATAGTTCTTACAAATCTAAGTTCATCGCAGAACTAGAAGTTGAAAGCGGACAATCACCAAACAAGAAGTGTCCGACTTGCAAAACAGCAGATGTTGTGCTGAGAAAATCAGGTAAATCAAAAAATGGTAATACTTATAAATTTTACGGTTGCACTAATTACTTATACGGTTGCGACTACACGACAACAGAATGGATAAACAACTAAAAGCGGACAGAAGGGCAGCTGATAACATATAAGGCTTAAACGAAGCCCTGCCATACGGAGAGGCCTCTAAAGTATAGAGAACTTGCTGGCAGGGCTTCGATTTAAGCCTCTGTTGAACTGAGGCTTCGGTAGTGTGGTCGCTTTATGGGGATTTAATTAAAGGTGGCTGCCTGGTCAGGAAAATTTCATGTATGCAAATCGGCTTTTTATGTCTCCCATCCCATTAGCCTGACCGCTATCGTAATTTCGTAGAGTAATATTTTTGAGTTTACATGGGCCATTGGTACTGGTTTTTCCGCTTTTGGGCAATACCCTATTACCCTCCTTTTGAAAGGTGGTTTACGGGGGTGTTTATTTTTTTAGCGCAAGGGATATTGTTGGAGGTGCATTTGGTCCAAAGCAAATAATAGTATGCATCTTCCCCGTTTTGCAGCAGGGGCAGGTTTCCACATCAAAGCCCATGCTCAGAGTGATTTCCTGCCACCTAGGTTTTTCTTTGGGCACAATAGAGACGCCCATTTTCATCTGCAGCATTTTCAAACGGGGCTTGGCCCGGCTGGCTAGTATGCCGTAGTGGCGTACCTTCATAAAGCCGGGCGGCAAAATATGTAAACAAAACCTGCGCAAAAATTCACCGGTTTCCAGTTCCATTAGCTTTTGCCCACCTCCTTTCCGGTAATCTTTGTAGGTAAAAGCTACTCTGCCTTTATCTATGGACTTGATGCGGTGGTTGGAAATAGCGATTTTATGGGTGTAGCGACCCAGGTACTCAATCACCTGCTGTGGGCCCATAAAGGGCTGCTTGACGTACACCACCCAATGATTTCGGTAGAGGTTACGGAGCAGATCATTGCCCAACGACAGTTTATTGCCAAGACACCAGGCCTTGAGCTTTTCCATAAATTTCCCCCTGAATACAGGACTCAGGGCTTTGACCGGGAACAAATACCCGCCACGGCGGGCAGGCCTACCTTTGCTTTTAGCATGTTTCCAATGCCCCGCCTCAGTGATCCCCCCGCCCGGCACTATACAATGTACATGCGGATGCAGCCACAACTGTTGACCCCAGGTGTGGAGCACCGCGATGAGTCCGGTCTTGGCTCCAAGATGTGTAGGATCATGACCAAACTGCATCACTGTTTCCTTACTGGCCTGAAACAAAATGTTGTACATTTCTTTTGGATGATGCAGGCAAAGCTCATTGAGGCAATCCGGAAGGGTAAACACCAAATGAAAATAAGAGGTAGGTAGCAGGTCTTCCTGGCGGGCCAGTATCCACCGCTCCCGGTTGGTGCTTTGGCACTTCGGACAATGGCGGTTGCGGCAGCTATTATATGAAATGCGCTGATGGCCACAATGATCACAGCCGTCCACATGGCCACCCAATGCAGCCGTTCGACATTTGGCAATGGCGTTCAACACACGCTTATGCTGGCCAAGAGGCTCATACTCCTGTTCAAATTGTCCCCCATATTGCCTTACAATGTCTGCCAGTTCAAAGACAGGCCTGTTCATAGCTTGCCGTATAGGCTGTCCAAGGGGCTGTGAGCCAGGCATGGTCTTACCTGGGCAATATGTAGATATATAATAGTGGTGTGGATATGGCTATGCCCCAGCAGTTTTTGAATGGAATAAATATCCACCCCATCCGCCAATTGGCGGATGGGTAGCAAAGCTATGTCGTAGAGTGTGCATCGACACCGCCTTTTGGATAGAAGTTTTAGCCAAAGCCTCATTGATCACATACTGGATGCTGCGTTCCCCCATAGGCTCTCCGGGGGTTAACCCTTCAAAAAGATAGACCTTGGGCTTTACTTCATCCAGGTAACAAGGAAGTTTTTCTGCGATAAAATTTGACAGTACAACATAGCGATCCTTTTTGCCCTTTCCTTGTCGGACATGAATTTGCTTGCGGTGAGTATCGACATCCGAAAGTTTGAGCAACCGAAGCTCATTCATTCGTAAACCGGCGCTGTAGGCAAATGCCAAAAGAAACTTATGCTTCAAACTCCGGGGTGCCTTGAACAACTCTTTACACTCGTGTTTGGATAGTACCACGGGAAGAGTCTGTTTTTTCTTGATGGGAGGCATGCGCAAGACTTTCTCCTGCTGCCCGAACAGCCGGAACCAATAACGCAAGCCAAAAACAGCCTGCTTGAAATACCCTTCAGATTTTCCCTCGTGAACCGATATGCGGTACAAATAGGAATTGATTTCATCGGCGCTCACCTGCTGCGGAACCATCCCAAAGTGCAAGGCTACATGGGCCACGCTGCGTAGGTAGTTTCCGATCAGGCTTTTACTTTTCTGTTCAATGGTAGCACGTTCGATGAATTGATGATAAGCATCTTTGAATCCCGGAACAGTATCCTTCGCCTGTTCCACTATGGTGTAGTAATCACTCTTTTTGAAACTCATAACTTTTCTGTTTTTGGTGAGCTTCAAAATTGAATATTACCTACTTTTATAGGCAAGACTTGGCCTGAGGTTTAAACTACCGAAGGTTTAGTTCAACAGCACCTACACGCAAGTGGGGGTTTAGTGCTTCTTTGAAAGTGAAGTGCTAAATCTAAGTTCAGTACTTTTAATGAAGTTCAGTGCTAAAAATCCCCACCTGCGTGTAGCTGCAAAGCGTTGTGGTTAATTAGAAAAAATGGGATTATTCGGATTCAATAAGAAAATAAAAGAGACAAAGTTTCGGATAACGGAACCTGACAGAAATTGGGTTGAAAATAATTTCAGTTGGTTGATTCAAGTTTATGGATATCCAAGTAGACAGAGTGAACAAATTACAATTGCAGACAAATATTTCCCAAAGACCTTT
>CAYUJK010000398.1:0-3768 GCA_964444895.1 uncultured Roseivirgaceae bacterium | reverse complement strand
TATGAACAAATTTAGCTGGTTAGAAGCCAAAACTGTTGACGAAGCCATAGCGCATGCCAATGCCACGGTTTCCGATGCTCTGAGCAAGCAAACGGACGACAGTGCTGTGATCAAGTCAGGTGGCATTGAGCTACTCGATTTTATGAAAGAAGGACTTATCCGCCCGGCAGTAGTGATTAACATTCGGAACATCCCTGGCCTGGATCAAATATCCTTTGACAAGACCGAGGGCATAAGGATCGGTGCTAATGTGACACTCTCGGAGATGGAAGAAAATGAGACAATAGGTATGCACTATCCTGCGTTGCGCGACGCGGTAGCCAATGCTGCCACTCCCCAGCTTCGCGAGATATCTACCCTGGGGGGCAACATTGCCCAGCGAACGCGCTGCTGGTACTTCCGCTCCATTGACCATCATTGTTTTCGAAAGGGTGGCGCCACTTGCTTTGCCCAAAACGGCGAAAATCAGTACCACGCCATTGTGAACAACGGCACCTGCTGTAGCGTGCACGCCTCGTCGGTGGCCACGGCCCTGCTGGCATTCCAGGCCACAGTAGAAATTGCCGCTGCCGGAGGCCAGAAAAAAAACGTCCCTATAGAAGAGTTTTTTGTCGCCCCTTTTACGGATATGCGCAGAGAAAACGTGTTGAAGAGCGGTGAGATCATCACGGCGGTGAAAATACCGGCGCAGGGCAAGAATATAAAAAGTGCTTATATCAAGCAGGGTGAGCGCTCATCTTTCGACTGGGCGTTGGCCGATGTATGTGTGGTGGCTGAGGTTAGCGGTAAGCGCTGCAAAACGGCCGTTATAGCGTTGGGCGCCGCAGCACCCGTGCCGGTGAGGGCAAAAGAGGCCGAAAGTTTTGTGGCCGGTAAAGAACTGACCGAGGCGCTTGCGAAACAGGCTGGGGAGGTAGCCATGGAAAAAGCTACGCCTCTGGCAAAAAATGTGTACAAAGTAGATTTATTTAAAGCGATAATAAAAAGAGCGCTGCTCAAAACCGTTTAACAGACATGCAAAAAACTCATACTCAAAACGTGACTATTTGCCGTTTTCTCCGGGCAAAAAATCCCTTCGGCGGCATGGAAGGAGGCGGGAATCCCTGGCTGATGCTCGATACCGCCAATACCACCTGCTGGTGTGTGAAGACCCAAGGCCCTGTGGGGCCAGACAACAGCTACGTAGAGCCGGAAAGATGTACTATGGGGCGTGGATGTTTTTCTGCTCCGGAGTAGTAGTGATAGAGCAGTCCTCGGTCTGTGCCTGCCTTGTCGGCAGACAGGTTCTCACAAACCGACATTAAATCACTCCCCTTCCGGAAAAAGTCATATTTTCTCTCGGTTTCACGAACCGAGTCCTCATTTCCTCTGCGTGAAGATTTGATTTGCAGTGCACAGGCCGGAGTGGAATATGTTGCCTGTCGTTTTTATTGTTAGACAATTTGAAATTGCTAAACCAGTATTTTGGATTCAGAGGTCACTGAATTAGTTCAATCGAATAACCTTGCCGTACACGTACCGGTATCATTTGTTTCAAGGATGTGAAGGCCAGTCTTTTGGGCGGCTGAAATTTTTAAAACGTCTGTGCTGTATAAACAATCTCAAGTAAAAAATTGTAAGATTTTATCATTATTTTTATGGCGAAATGACAAATCAGGAACAAAATATAGTAAACTTAATCCGGGATAAAATCAGAGAAAAAGACCCTTATGCTGAGATTATTTTATACGGCTCCCATGCCAGGGGAGAATCTCATGGCGATTCCGATTGGGATATCCTGGTATTATTAGATAGGGATGATGTTACTTTAAAAACCGAACAAGAGTTCAGGCATCACCTCTTTGATCTGGAGTTGGAAATTGGCCAGCCTATCTCCATTTTTGTTTATTCCAAAAAAATATGGGACTCAAAGTACTCCGTCACACCTTTTTATAAAAGCATTAGAGAAGAAGGAATAGCGCTGGTATGAAAGGCGGATTGCAGGACTACATCGAATATCGATTAATGAGGGCAAAAGAAACCTTTTCTGATGCCAGGATTTTAGCAGATAGTGACAGATGGAACTCATGTGTAAACAGACTTTACTATGCTTGTTTTTACGCTGTCAATGCTCTTTTGATCCAGAGAGGCTTTGAAGCAAAAACCCATAACGGGATAAAAACGCTATTTTTTAGAGAATTCATTCTTTCTCAAAAAATGGATAAGGAATTGGGTAAGCTCTACTCTGATTTATTTGATTGGAGACAAGAAGGGGACTATACTGATTTTATTCGTTTCGATGAGCAGATTGTATTACCCCTGATTGTCAAGACCGAAGAATTTATACATACGATTGAAAAGTTGTTAAATGCTGGTGATTGAGAATCTTAAATATGCGAGGTCGGTGCCTGGTGACATAGGCGAGCTCACCCGGTAAGATCATCCCGTTAGGGCAGACCGCGCCTTCCTTGCCTCTATGCCTAATATTTGATTTGCAGTGCACAGGCCAGCGTGAAAAATGTTGCCTGCCGTTTTTATTGTCAATCTACCAATAATTCTTTGATAGTCATTTTGACATTCTCAATTTCACTATCTGATAAATTGCCTACTGTTTTAAAAATCCTTTGCTTATCAATAGTACGAATCTGGTCAAGAATAATCCAGCCTGTTTTACTGTCATGGTTGACTTCAGCTCGTGTTGGATATTTTTTTGATTGACTTGTCATGGGCGCGATCATTATCGTATTGAGATATTTATTCATCTCATTCGGCGAAATAATCACACAAGGTCTGGTTTTTTTTATTTCGCTACCAACTGTTGGGTCAAGATTTACCAATACTATTTGGTATTGCTTTAAATCCATTCTTCAAAATTTTCATCTTCAAAAACGTCAGTCATAAGAGGCTTGTCGTCGCCTGATTCATGCATCTTTTTGAATGCGCTTTCCCAACCTTTACGAGGTTTTGCTTTAGGTTTAATGATAATATGCCCTTTTTCTAATATCAATTCGACAGTGTCTTTGATATTATATCTTTCCAAAAGGGTTTTGCTTAAACGGATTCCTTTTGAGTTGCCAATTTGAATAACTGAAACGTCCATACCTAACATGTTTATTGTAATCACAAAGTTATTACAATGCCGCAACTCGTCAAAGCTTTTTATTAACTTAGCTCCTATATTTTTCAACGAGCATCTTGAATTGCTCTTCATCTGAAAGGCCCTGCCAATCACTTTCCTGACGTACTCTTCAATGCGCCGGTTCTTTTAAATTGAAACAACGCTCCTACTAACACGACGATCCAAACTGCCACTACATAAAACTTATATAATTCCAGTTTATGCGCTAAACTCATATCTGGAAACAGCATACCCGTAATAGTTCCGCTTGAATTCATACCCAAATGCAAAAGTATGGCAATGCCCAGACTACCTAAAGTTCTATTAAATAACCATGTGTAAATGAAACTCGAACCAATTACTGCAAGAAAAAATAAAGAAATTAGCTGAACATCTACAGGAAATCCACTAATAGCCGTTCCTGTTTCCGCCCAAAATAACGGCGCGTGCCAAAGGGCCCATATAAAGCCAATCACAATACTTGCCGCCACAGGCTTATCTTTGTGATCGAGTAATGGAAGGGCAACCCCCCTCCATCCGAACTCTTCTGCTAAAGGTCCGAATATAATAGGCACTACAAAAACTACAGGTATCCAGGGGAGTAGTCCATAGTTAACCGATCCTACTTCTCCTCCAAAGGCTGCATATAAGGCTACTGATACAGCATATAA
>CAYUJK010000397.1:0-3773 GCA_964444895.1 uncultured Roseivirgaceae bacterium | reverse complement strand
AATTCAAATTAAGGAAAAGAATGTCATTCAGAAAGCTTTGGTCGCTGCACTTTTTCTGGGCTTGATATTGTGAATACAGGAGTAAGCGAAGCCAGCGAATCTACAACCAGTCCGAACATTTAAGAGGTTGCTGATTGTGGAAGCGTTCATACAATTTCATGAATTCGTGGTTGTCGAGTATATTAAACGATAAAGGTATATTTGTCTCGAAACTCGCGTCTTGGCTGACCGGGATCCTGCTGTAAAAAATGAGTGTATCATTCTTTACTTCGAAAAATAGGGTTGTTTGTCCAGAAAATATTAAGTCATCGTTTTCGTCTGGGTATTCCCTCTGTTGATTGTTAGTCAGATAAAGTATAGAATGATTGCCTAATAAGCCCCAAATGTGTTTTTTGAAATAGACTTTTTCATCACCAATTTTAATCGTTTGAGTTTCAGTAGTAGGTTTAAAGGCTTTGTCGAGACTCCCTAACAGATCACCTATTTTGTAGGCTATGATCACCGAAGCGATCCAGGCGATTCCGAAGAAAATCAATTTTTTCCTGTTGAACATTTTTTCGCGTACATTTATTAGGCACAATTTATTGCTCGCAAATACCAGTTTGCACTACTGAAATTTCCCTTATTAGCGCCGTGGCGCCATGATTATCAATTAATTCGAGCAATCCCTCAACTTCATTCACGAATTTCTCCGAGTCATCCATTGGCAATTTCCATATCAACTTTTCGGTTGATTTATCTACTCTATACACTATCCGACTATTTTGGTAAATTTCCATAAAACAGAAATCATCATACTCGGAATATGTCATAATACACATGAGGTCTTTTTTTGACTTAAACAAATCTTGCAATGTGCTTCCTACTGCGATTCCTTTTTCAGTATGGAATTTTGGACTTAGAGTTTTGATTACGTGTATAGTAGCAGAATCATATAAGCTAATTGCTACCAGTAGATTTGAATCTTCGGTTCCAAAAAACTTTCCGTAAAACTCAAATCCATCGCCTCTCAATGTAGAATCCCGGATAAAAGGAACGGTTATAGAATTTGCATCCTGGCATAGCGAAATTGGACCCATAGAGTGAAACGTAATCAAATTGGTACTGTCTTGGGCAAACAAAACACTACTTGTCAATAGAATGATAGAGAGTACGGAGTATATATTTTTCACTGTCTATTCGTAAAGTTTTCTTACTACTTGTTTCTATATAAAAACCATTAGGATCAGCGTTCCTGTTATAAAAAGCGGTACAAAAAGAATATTTGTCAAGAATATTAGTCTGTATTGAGCTTTAACACTTTTGTTTCTTTCGGCTTTCATGATCCAGTAAAATCTCTCAAATAAATCAATATATGGAAACCAATAATTTAATGTACTACCTTTAGATTCGACTATACTTCTCATCCTCCAGTAGATAATTACCCCTGCGGCACCGCAAAATATAAAATATAGAAATGAAAGAAAGACTGAATTCATTGTATACCCATTTTCTCAACTTGTCTCAATATTAACAAAATAACACAGTTATCTACACTCAATTCTTTCAAGTTCTATCCCTTGCCGCTCTTTTCCTACTTTTTCACCATCCCCTTCGGCAAACCTCCTGAAGCTCTCTGGGGCAGGCACAATAACTGTTGGGAAGATCCTTTGCCGCTGTTTCCCCCTGAGCCCCGGTCTACCTTCTTGACCGTGTCTCCAACTGCCTCCTGCTATTGTTACCGGTGCTCTAATGCCCTAACGCCCAATTTCCTCCGCTCTTCTGCTATTCCTAACTTCCTAACTTCCACTCTGTAACTGCCTCCTGCCGCTGTCTCCTGCCAACACCCGCTCCCCGCCCTCCGCCAGCCCTCCTTTTGTCCAAAATCTGTTCGCTAATCGCCCCGAAGTCCTTATTTTGCCAAGCAAAACCAAAAAGCACAATATGAAGGTTCTCTTTATCGGAGGTACGGGCAACATCAGCTCGGCAGTAAGCAGGCTGGCAGTGGCCCGGGGCATTGATCTTTATCACCTGAACCGTGGCACGAGCGGCGTAACTATCCCCGGAGTAAAAAATATCACAGGCGACATCAGCAAGCCCGAGACCCTTAAGGGCGAATTGAACAAGCACCAATGGGACTGCGTAGTCAACTGGATCGCTTTTACTCCCGAGGACATGGAACGTGACTTCACCCTCTTTGCCGGCAAAACGCGCCAGTATATTTTTATCAGCTCGGCGTCGTGCTACCAAACTCCGCTGCTTCATCCCTTGATCACTGAATCCACACCGCTGTACAACCCACTATGGGACTATTCGAACAACAAAATAAAATGTGAAGATTTCCTCACCCAAAAATACCGGGAAGAGGGATTTCCCATCACCATCGTGCGACCCTCGCTCACATACGAAACGGTGATTCCCATAGCCATTGGCGGCTTCAAAGAGTTCACCACGGCCCAGCGCATCCGCGATGGCAAGAAGATCATCGTACACGGCGACGGAAAGTCGCTCTGGACGGTCACGCATGCGGAGGATTTTGCCAAAGGGTTTATCGGACTGATGGGGAATTTCCAGGCCATTGGGCATGCCTTTCACATTACCAGTGATGAGATTCTTTCCTGGGACAATATCTACCGAATTCTTGCCGAAGCGCTCGGGCAGGAGGCGCAAATTGTTCACATTGCGTCCGATTTTATCTGCAAGATTGAACCGGCCTTCACAGGTACGCTGCTGGCGGACAAGGCCGAGAGTGTCATCTTTGACAATTCCAAGATCAAGTCCTTCGTGCCGGGTTTTCAGGCTACCATTCCGTTTAGCGAAGGCATACGGCGTACCTTGCGGTGGCTGGACGAAAACCCTCAGCGCAAAATCGTCAACCCTAAAACGGATGAGGCAATCGAGCGGATATTGGCTGCTTACGGCGAGTGAATTCATTTTCAGGGAGATAAATAGGGCCAGACAGATGAAGGCAGGGTTTTTGATCGTTGGAAAAACCAAACGATCTTCTACAGGGTTTATCTATCAAACAAAAATATAAAACAGTGAATGCATTTCTTTCCGTTTTCATGTCGCTGATCGTAGCGACCGGGTTTTTCCAGCAGCAGAAGACCATCCTGTTTTTTGGTGATAGCATTACCGCCGGTCTGGGTGTATCGCCGGAGCAAGCTTTTCCGGCACTGATCCAGGAAAAAGTGGATGCCGGGGGACTGAACTACAAAATAGTAAATGCAGGCCTGAGTGGCGAAACCTCGGCGGGCGGCGCGGCGCGAATTGACTGGGTGCTGCGGCAGAAGGTCGATGTATTTGTGCTGGAGCTGGGCGCCAACGACGGGCTACGCGGCCTGGAGATCAACCAGACCATTCAAAACCTGCAGGCCATCATCGATAAAGTGAAGGCGAAATACCCAGATGTGAAAATCGTCATTGCCGGCATGCAAATGCCACCCAACATGGGCCAGGAATATACCCGGGCATTTTCAAAAATATTTCCCGACTTGGCAAAAAAGAATAATGCTGCGTTGATCCCCTTTGTGTTGGAGGGCGTAGGCGGAAACCCCGATCTCAATCAGCCCGACGGCATTCACCCCAACATCGAAGGCCACCAGCGCGTGGCAGAGAACGTATGGCAGGTGCTCAAACCTCTTTTATAGTCGTCTAAAGCACTTTTTTTTCCACCAGGATATAAGTAGGGCCTGCTGAGAAAGTAGAAAAGTTGTTAAAATGACTTAAAGAACTGTGTTTTCCTTGATTTTC
Organism: uncultured Roseivirgaceae bacterium; assembly: GCA_964444895.1. Lineage (GTDB taxonomy): Bacteria > Bacteroidota > Bacteroidia > Cytophagales > Cyclobacteriaceae > CAJXNP01. The sequence goes on along the minus strand of CAYUJK010000397.1, from coordinate 41 downwards.
CGACCCGTGTATCCTGAACAAATGCATAGAAAAACAGGCTT
>CAYUJK010000396.1:0-3789 GCA_964444895.1 uncultured Roseivirgaceae bacterium | reverse complement strand
GGTGGTGATCATGAGTTATGAAAACAACCATGCATATACAACAAACGGCAAGCTATACCTTTACTTTAATGAGGATAAGTACCGGTCAGATAATTTCGAATTACTGGAAATCAGGGCTTATCATGGTGAGAAAGAAATCGAAGATGAACCTGTGTTCAGCGCGGCTCTTCCTGCTAATTATACACATACATTGTGGGCCAGTAGCGCTTTGCCTGCGGGATTGTTGACGAAAACGACATCCCCCGAAGATTCTTCTGAGCGAAAAGACCTAAACAGAACCCGCCAGGAATCGATCTCCATTTTCCGGAACCAGCGCATTCTGGAATTTTACGACCTGCAGCCAGGTGAGAAGCGCAACCTGTTTTTCATTATGAAAACCACCCCGGAGATGCTTCAGGATACCAGTGCCATTATCAACATTCGCGGAGTGTTTGTGCCGGATAAATACTTTGATAACCATAAGGTGGAAGACCTGGAAATGGAAATCACAACCTCTCACGATCCGAATAAAATGGCCGTGAATAACACGCGGGTCAATTACCGGTTCTTTCCCGGAAGGGAGTTGAATTATAAGGTGCGGTTTCAGAATAACGGCGAAGGGCCCGCTAAGACGATTCGCCTGGAAATTGATGTTCCTCCGAGCATTGACCAAACCTCCCTGGAAGTGCTGGACCTTTATCCAGAATGTCCTATATGCCCGGATGAAAGGGAGGTGAATTACAGCTGCCTGGACACCCTGTTTCAGGAAGATAAAATGACCTTGACTTTCAAAAATATCCATTTACCGGGTAGCCGGCAAAAAGGGGTAGAAGACTACGATTCTACCAAAGGCTTTGTGAAATACAGTCTTGCCATGAAAGAGAAGGTACCCAAGGTGAGTTCATTAAGTCGAACGGCTATCTTCTTCGACAAAAACGAACCCATTCTCACAAATTACGCGAAGACGCGGTTTAAGCCGGGATTGTCCATTGGTGTTTTAGGGGGGTATACCAGTTTGCCGGGGTTGGATGAGAGTAAAAATTACCAATTCGGTATTACATTCTCTCCGTTTAAGCCACAAAGGGGCTTTTTTCAGTTTGAAGTTCTGGCCTCCAGCGGATCTTATTCTCAAGTGGGAGAGTATGAAACGTACGAAGTGATCGATGTGGGGCCAGCGGGGGAAGAAATTTTTGAGATCGCCGAGATCACAGAACAGAGAGACTTTCGCTACCTTTCGTTAACCCTGGTACCCGTTTCTTATCGGTTTAACCTGTCCAAATTTCTGAGTATTGGAGGTGGTGTGCAGGTCAGTACCAGGCTTTCGGAAAAGGTTAGCGGAGAGGCCGACTACCAGTATTTCATAGAGTTTCAGCGGGGATTCAGAGAACCCAATATGGACAAAAATCAAACCCTTCCTATTGAAGAGAAAAACAGCTTTGTGGGCTTTGTACCCGGAGCTTTTCTCGACTTGAATATTGGTTCTGTAAGGGTTGGCCCAACGGGTGGACTGAGGTACATCTATCAAACCGAAACACCCAAAAATCAATGGATGTTTTACCTGCTCTGGAAGATATAGTGTTGCGTTAACTCCATTACGATGCGTCATAGTGACAGCCCAAACCTATAAGGTTTTCGAAACCTTATAGGTTTTTTCGATGGCGATTCTTTCAGGGTCAAAACGAGGTTTTATAATTAACTTAACACTGTGGTATATGCGGGATTTGGCGATTTTAATTATTGTTTTTTTGATTGTCAGCCCTGATTTATCGGCGCTCAGCCAGGATAGTGCCCATCAGCAAAACGCTAATCGATGGCGAAAGCAAGACAAACTGGAAGAATACCTGTACGCCAGATTGGATGCTTTTTTAGAAAATCCCGATCCCGGTCAAATCATCTACCTTGAGTCTATAGAAGATAGTCTCTGGCGGCCACTACAAAATTCTGCCGAGCAATTAGCCTACGTCGTTTTAAAAAGCAACGAAGGGTATTACCAGTTACAATTTAACCAGGTCACGAAGGCTGTATCCGCCTATGAAAATGCCTGGAAGGTTTACGACAGTAATGGCCTGAACGGTTTCGACATTGTGGAGTACTGCCTGAAACCCCTTGGAAATGCTTACAGTATGCTGGGAGATTTTGAGAGTGCAGAAAATATTGTGAAGAGCTATTTGCTTGAGGCCCAAAGGAATGCGGATTCTGACCATTTTGTTTCGGCTGTTATTAACCTTTCCATTATTTACTACAGTACCGGCAGGTTCAATGAGGCCATTGATATACTGGAGGAGGGACTAAATGCCAGGGAAATGCCTGAAAGCAAAAGGGGGCTGGTCTATGCCAATCTCGCCAGGAACTACCTGGGCATTGGCCGGCATGACCATGCCATAGAGATGTGTAACCAGGCGCTAAAGTATGGCAGGCTATATCCTGTTTGGAATACTTCTGAGCATCTGGTGAGCGTCTATAGCACGCTTTCGGTATTGCATCAAAAGAGAAATGAGCTTTCTCAGGCCTTACAAAGCATTCAATGGGCGACTGCCATAGGCGACACCAGCGAAGTGCTTCCGCCAAGAACCAAAGGCAAACTCAAGATCCTGCGAGCAGGAATCCTCAGCGAGATGGGCCGGGAAGCGGAAGCCCTCCAAACTTACAAAAACACGCTTGTTCAACTGATTAATGGCCATGATGACGCCTCCGCTCTTCCCGCAAAAGATCTTTTGTATGCTGAAAACACCCTGAAAGAGGCATTTGATGGCATGGCCTTGATCTATACAAAGATAGATTCGCTACGGCTCGCAGTAGAATGTTATGAATTGAGTTTTGAAGTAGAGCATTTATTGCGATCGGGATACAATTACAGGGAGGCTAAATACTTGCAACAAAAAGAAAACAGGGAAAGGGCAGAAAAAGCAATTCTTTTGCTGATCGAAATGCATGCAAGAGATGGTGAAAAACAGCATATCAAAAGAGCCTTTGAAATAGCTGAAAACACCAAGTCCATGGTGCTCAAATCGACCTTCCACAATCAACAATTTTGGGATTTTGTGGCCAATGATTCCCTTTCTCAACTTCAAAAAGACTTGAACCGCCGAAAGGCTCAATTGCAGCATGCCCTTACCCAGGAAAAACTCAAAGGTGATGAGGCTGACCTAAAGCGTATCAAATGGCTGATTGATCAACAAAATCAGTTGGTCATTGAGGCGAAAGCGCTCCGTAGAGAAGGTTTATCGAAGATTGACCATTTGCCTTTTGAAAGGGGAATACTAACGGATAGTTTGCAGATGCTCCTTTCCGATCGGCAAGAAACGATGATCCAGTACTTCTGGGGTAGCAGTCACCTGTTTACTTTTGTTCTGGAGGGAAAAAATATTGCGCTATACCGATCGGATGAGGTGAAGTCCATCCGAGAAGAGGCAAGAAGCTTTATAACTTTTTTTGAAGACCCTCACAAGATCAACAATAATCCCCGGGCCTATGCGGAGTTAGCATTTAGTCTATACGAGCAGTTGCTGCCCGAAAGTATAAAGGGCAGCTTGGTCATCGTTCCAGATGGAATTCTGAACTTCATACCCTTCGAGGCTATGGTGTATGAGATACCCGGCGATGCCCGGTATGCCGGGTGGTCCTGGGTACTGAACAAATACCCTATTGCCTACAGGTCTTCGGCAGAGGAGGTCTTGCATGAAAACCGGGACAAAAATAAATTCGAACGGGAAGTTTTGGGTGTTTTCCCTGGGTTTGAAGGTGGTCAAGAGCACCTTAAGTACTCTGAAAATGAATATGAAGCGATCAACGCTTTTTTCAACGGAAAAT
>CAYUJK010000395.1:0-3789 GCA_964444895.1 uncultured Roseivirgaceae bacterium | reverse complement strand
TGCAACACTACCGCAACCTGGCGAGCCTATAAAAAAGGGGCTTTCTTTGCCAATCCGTGCTATACGCAAATTCACCCTACCTGCATTCCCGTGCACGGCGACCAGCAGTCGAAGCTCACGCTCATGTCAGAATCCCTGCGAAACGATGGGCGTGTATGGGTGCCCAAGGACAAGGCAACGGCCGAGAAGGTCAGAAAGGGACAGGTGAAACCCAATGACCTGGCCGAGGAAGAAAGAGATTATTACCTGGAAAGAATATACCCCTCATTTGGAAACCTGGTTCCTCGCGACGTGGCTTCGAGAAATGCCAAAAATGTGTGCGACGAAGGCCGGGGAGTGGGCGCCACGGGACTGGCCGTTTACCTGGACTTCAGGGACGCGATCAAGCGCGATGGCAAAAAGGTGATTGAGGCGAAATACGGAAACCTCTTCCAGATGTATGAGAAAATTACCGCTGACGACCCGTACGAAGTGCCGATGATGATCTATCCCGCCGTGCACTATACGATGGGAGGCTTGTGGGTAGACTACAACCTGCAAACCACGATCCCCGGCCTCTATGCCGCCGGCGAGTGTAACTTCTCTGATCACGGCGCTAACCGTTTAGGCGCCAGCGCACTGATGCAAGGCCTGGCCGATGGTTATTTTGTACTTCCGTACACCATTGGCGATTACCTGGCAGGTATTTCTCCCGCGAAGGTGAGCAGCGACCACGAGGCCTTTAAGCAGGCGGAGAACGATGTGAAACAGAGAATCGACAAGTTGCTAAGCCTGAAAGGATCAAAAACCGTGGATCAGTACCACAAAGAATTAGGCAAGATCATGTGGGATAAATGCGGCATGGCCAGAAATGAAGAGGGCCTGAAAGAAGCTAAGACAGAAATACAAAAGCTGAAAGAAGAGTACTGGCAGAATGTAAAATTGATAGGCTCTAATGGTGAGCTGAACATGACGCTCGAAAAGGCGCTTCGCGTAGCCGATTTTCTGGAACTGGGTGAGCTGATGATCGACGACGCCCTGCACAGAAGGGAATCCTGCGGCGGACACTTCCGGGAAGAATCGCAAACGGAAGAGGGCGAAGCAAAACGGGATGATGAGAACTACGCGTATGTGGCAGCCTGGGAATACAAAGGCGAAGGCAAGCCCGCGGAACTCAACAAAGAACCTTTGGAATTCGAAAATGTAAAACTGACTCAAAGAAGCTACAAATAATGGAAAAAGGACACAATTTCACCCTGAAAATATGGCGACAAAAAGACGCCAAAAGCAAAGGAGAATTTAAAACCTATGAGGTGAAAAATATTTCGCCGGGTAGTTCTTTCCTCGAAATGCTGGATATTCTCAACGAAGAACTGCTGGAGAAAGGCGAAGACCCCGTTCACTTCGACCACGACTGCCGCGAGGGGATCTGCGGAATGTGCAGCCTCTATATCAACGGCAGAGCCCACGGCCCCGATAGCCTCATCACCGTGTGCCAACTGCACATGCGGAGTTTCAACGACGGCGACACCATCGTCATTGAGCCGTGGCGTGCCACTGCTTTCCCGGTAGTGAAGGATCTGGTGGTGGACCGAAGCTCCTTTGACAGAATTATCCAGGCGGGCGGGTATGTATCCGTGAGAACGGGGGGTATACCTGATGCCAATGCCATTCCCATACCTAAGCCCGATGCTGAATCAGCCTTTGACGCCGCCGCGTGTATTGGCTGTGGCGCCTGCGTAGCGGCCTGTAAGAATGCCTCTGCTATGCTGTTCGTGTCGGCCAAGGTCTCTCAGCTCGCCCTTTTGCCACAAGGAAAGGTGGAAAGAAAAGAACGCGTGCTGAGCATGGTAAACCAAATGGAAACGGAAGGATTTGGCTCGTGCACCAACACCGGCGCCTGCGAAGCGGAATGCCCCAAAGGCATCAGCCTTTCGCACATAGCCCGCCTGAACAGGGAGTACCTGTCAGCAGCGCTTACCTCTGAGTAAGATTTTATTGCTGAATCAACTCAGCAAGATTGTAATAAAAAGACCCGTGTGGTTGTGGTGAGTTGAAACGAGTGAGAGTTTCAACTCACCATTTTATTATCATTTCTTTTTAGCCGCCTTTGTTTTGACAATGATGACGCCATTGGGTGCATTGTATTCATCAATAGCCTTCTTCCCTTTGAGCACGTCTATCGATGCGATGTCGTGGGGCGATACTTTTGACAATTCTTCTTTGTTTGAAACTTTTCCATCCATGATAATAACCGGATCCTCATCGCCATTCCTGCTTTTAATTTTAATATCATCATCTACAGTAATTTGTTGATCTGCCTTTTTGGTTTTAATGATGACTACGCCATTGGGCGCGTTGTATTCCTCTATTGCTCGTTCATGTTTAATGACATTTACCGATTCAATTTTGCTTTGATCCAGCAACTCAAAAATTGCATAATCATATTTCTTTCCATCGATATAAATGTCTGGTTCGGGAGCGTCTTTTACCTTTACATGTATGTTGTCCTGGGCGTGAATGAATGAAGCTGACATACCAATTAGACAGGCGATCATTAGCAGGTTTTTCATAGTATAATTATTAAATGGTGAAACAATAGTTGAATATTCTTAATTTAAATTATTTCGGTGTTGTGTAAATGACGATCATATCGTCTTCATAGATAATATTTTGCTCTTCTAGGGTCTGCCTTTCATTCGAGAACATGGACAGAGCTTCATTTAATAAATCACTTTTCTCTTCATAACTGAGGCTCTTGTTGTTTGTATTGTTAAGGGAAATAGTAAAAAAAAGGATGATAGACGCCGCAACACCTGACAGAGTATAAAAAACCTTCCGCCTCTTTTTTCTCCTGGTTTGGATGGATGCCCAAATCGTGTCGTTGAGATTGGCCGGCGCTTTCTTCCTTTTCCATTTGACGTAAGTAGACCATGCCTGCATAGTAGGATTCTGATTTTCTGCACTACGCAATGTCTCTTCCTCATCAAGAGTGCTTTCGGCAGCCAAATATTTTTTAATTAACGCGTTAAGTTTATCCCTACTCATAGCTATATATATTCTTCAATTTCACACGTACTTGCTTCCTCGCTCTTGACAATAGAACTCTTACATGTTCTACCTTTAGGTTTGTAGCCGCCGCTATTTCCGCAAACTCAAAACCGTCAATATCCCGCAACATCATAACCTCTCTTTGTTGTTCTGGCAATTCTTCTAAAAGGCTTTCGACAATGCCGATTAGTTCCTGCCATTCAATCTGACTATCGATGGCTTCCGATATTAAAACTTTCAATTGAAGGTCAGAAGAATCCATCTTCGGTGTCTTTTTCTTCAATAAATCAATACAATAGTTACGCGCCGTCAAGAGCACAAAACCCGTGATATTCGGATGTTTCTCTATTTGTTTCCGTCGATCCCAAAGCTTGATCATTATCTCCTGAACTGCATCTTCTGCGTTTTCATGATTTTCCAGCATCCGGGCAACCATCGGAAATATCCGGCCTGAAAGTGAAAGTACCTTGTCTTTGAATTCTTTTGTGCTCATCTTACATTTAGAATAACGACATTTCCATGTAGGCATAACAACTGACCGGTGGATAAAACATACTTTTTATGAGACTATACTTTCTTTTTGCTTTGCTGATACTTGCCTGCCATACCCGTCAAGATCGCACTGCCGTAGAACACAATACTGAAGAAAATCCGCTTGAGGAAGCTCGGGATGTAGAAGAAATGTCAGAGCCAGCGCCTGAAATCCACTACGCAGATTCCGACTTCGTAAACCTTTCTTTGCTAAGTGCCGATTTTGCA
>CAYUJK010000394.1:0-3813 GCA_964444895.1 uncultured Roseivirgaceae bacterium | reverse complement strand
CCAATGCCGGCTGACCAGATGTTGTACTTCTGGATGGTGTAGTCGCCGTGCATGGTAAAGGCTCCAAATTTCAGCCGCATACCCAGTGTGCCACGCATAGCGCCTTTTGTGTATTTAAGGCCTATGGGATCGACAAACGTGATAGGATCACCAAAAGTGGGGCCTTCCAGTTCGTATTCGCCCTTCAGGTCAAAATGAGAGATCACCGACTGGTAGCCAATGCCTCCATAAAAAGTAAATACGGAAAGCTTTTTGGATACCAACAGTTGAGCCGTCCAGTTGTTCACTGTGAAGAGGGCTTCGTTGGCCTGGTTGACCTCATCAAAAGCATACCTGTTTTTGAAGCTGCTGTAAGCGCCAAGGATGGAAACATCAATCGGGACCAGGCGGAATCCGGGGATCCACTGCTTCACATCGTGCTTGATACCAAACCCGAAAAGACCTACCCGGTAGCCATCAAATTTCATACGGGGAATGTAGCGGATGATGAGGTCGGTATTTTTGACAATGCCGATGCCCAACTGAAGTGTGGGCGCGGGAATGCGTTGAAAACCGATTTCCTCCTTCAAGCCCAAGCCTGGCCACAAGGTCATGGTGCCGGAATACGTGCTGCCTGTTTCCTCGTGGGTATAAGAGTAAGTAACATCAGCACCGTCTTCGTTGCGACCAAATACGGTGGGAGACTCGGGTTGGGAGACAGCCGAAATGGAGTTGTATTCCGCGGGATTGATGGTAAAGGTCCTCGCCTCATCGGGAATGGCTACCATGCTGAAAGAGATATTGAAATCAAACCCGAGCGTACCGTGTGGTTTGGCGGTATTGTACCAGCCGTTGGAAAATCCATAACCCAAACCTACAAAAAGTGGCTCCAGGTATCCCTGTGCCAGGAGACTGGCATCTTCCCGCCCTAATTCCAAAAGTTCTTTTACGTCATCTGCCTGAGCATATACACTGCTCGAAAAAAAAGTAAATGCCAGGAATGTTGCTAAAATTCTTAATGTGTTCTTCATGTTCTGGGTGTTTTGCCTAATTAAGATTAAAAATATTCTCTTTTAAATACAAACTAAATCCCGTCGGTCCGGTGTAAGTAATCGGCTCTCACATCACGGCGTACGTAATGTTTTAAGAAAAAAAAGCCATTTTCTCGCGTTATTAATGGGTTTCCTTTGAATCTCCTGATATCAAGTATATCTTTGCGGCACGATTCTCACTTCAGAATCTCCCTTCCGCCGCTATGAAATGTATCTATCTGATTATCAATGTTTAACTCATAAATTTTAAAACGTAATTATGTCATTAGTTGGAAAAAAAGCTCCATTGTTCAGTGCTCCGGCGGTAGTAAACGGGCGCGAAATTGTGAACAACTTTTCGTTAGAGCAGTTTCTTGGAAAGAAAGAAGTCGTTTTCTTCTTTTATCCCAAAGATTTCACATTCGTGTGCCCCACGGAAATCCTCGCTTTTCAGGCCAAACTGGCGGAGTTTGAAGCCCGCAATGTAGCTGTGGTAGGCTGCTCTACCGATACAGAAGAAACACACCTGGCATGGCTCAACACCCCTAAAAAGCAAGGCGGCATAGAGGGCGTCACTTACCCCATCGTAGCCGATACCGCAAAAACCATCGCTACAAACTTTGGCGTACTGGGTGGTGAGTACGAGTACAATGAAATGGGAGAGTTGGAATTCAACGGTGCACCCATCGCATTTCGAGGCACATTCCTGATCGACAAAGAAGGAATCGTTCGCCACGAGTACATCAACTTCTTCCCCATCGGCAGAAACATAGAAGACACTCTGCGCGTGGTAGACGCGTGGCAGTACACGCAGAAACACGGTGAGGTATGCCCTGCTAACTGGCAGGATGGACTGGAAGCACTAAAAGCCACCCCGGAGGGCGTAGCTACTTACCTTTCCAATAATTGATATAAACATTAAAAAAAAGCCCGGGGAAATCATCTCCGGGCATTTTTGTGCCAATAAGCCCGGTTTTTAAACTACCCGAAAACCCGAAAATTAATTGGAAATTATTCCATCTTTGCTTTCATGCACGAGCAGGACACACACTTTGTAAAAGGGATTACCAACATGCTCATCGCTTCGCTTTTTTTTGCTGTGATGGGCGCCGCCGTAAAAGTAGTTGGCGCAGAGTATAGCTCTATCCTGGTGGTTTTCTGGCGCAATGTGTTCGGCACACTCTTCCTCTTCATCTCGTTCATCGGCAAGCCAATGCAAAACACCGGCGGGCGACCGGGTCTGCTCGTTTTCAGGGGTGTGGCTGGTACGCTGGCGCTGTATACGTTGTTTTACAATCTCTCCACAATCGGCATGGGCGTGGCCATCACCTTCCTGCAAACCAGCCCAATATTCGTAGCTATTTTCAGCCATCTGTTTCTCGGCGAGCGACTAAAACCCATGGCCTGGGTAGCGATTTTCATCGGCTTTACGGGTATTCTGTTCATTTTCCGTCCATCGGCCACGGTAGACTGGACGGCCAATGTGCTGGGCCTGCTGAACGGCGTGCTCTCGGGTGCGGCTTACACGGGGCTCCGGGGACTGCGAAAACACTATGAATCGCGCACCATCGTACTGTCATTTACGGTGAGCGGCATGGTGCTCCCTATCTTCTCCATAGCCCTGAGCGCCGTTTTTCCGCACAGCCAAATGGACTACATGATCACAAACTTTCAGCTTCCCTTTGGCGAGCAATGGTGGTGGCTGCTGCTGGTGGGCTTCACCGCGCTGGGAGGGCAGCTATTCCTAACGTATGCGTATGCGCGGGAAAAAGCCGGAATAATCTCTGCCGTGGGCTACATGACCATCCCCATGGCCATCGCGATCGGCCTGCTAATGGGCGATCCCTTTCCCGACGAGTGGAAAATGGCGGGCATCTGCCTGATCATCCTTAGCGGCATTTTGATTTCGCTAAAGAAAAATCGGGAGTAGATTTCGTATTTCTGCGGAAACACACCGGCACTCGACCCGATATTCAGCAAGCAGTTCCCTCCTAAGTCCTATCCCATACGCGCAAAGTATGAAGTTTGACAGCGTTCAAAAAGTTTTTTCCCTAAATTCACAGGTTTATCACTCAACTATGCACAGAGCCGGATTAATCTTCGTTTTATCACTTTTGCTTTCCTGGCCGGCAAAAGCCCAAAAGGAATACACCCAATTTTTCAAAATAGATAACCTGATCAGCCGGGAATTGATCAAGGACGTTGCCAAAGACGAAGAAGGCTATCTCTGGATCGCCACGGACGAGGGCGTACTGCGGTTCGACGGCGTGGAAACGAAGCTCGTGTTCCGGGAATTGCCCAGTCCTTTTATCAAAGCATTTCTCAAAACCCGCAACGGGAAATTCTATGTACTACACGACTATGGGATCCGTGAAATTGTAAGCGATGAGGACAGCATCATTTTTCGCCCGCTTACCATGGGCGACAAGGTATTCGACGTGCCGCTCAACTACCCCAAGGCCATGTACGAAGATGTAAACGACAACCTGTGGATAGGCGAGTTCAATGCCGTGGTCCGCTTTAATAAGGATGGCATGAAAAGGTACGACTTGGGCGAGGAATACCGTTCCATCAATTACCACCGCACATTTTCTTTTGCCGAAGATGCCTTTGGCACCCTGTGGATCGCCCCCTTCAAGGGCAGTCTTCTCACCTACAACCCTAAAACCGGCGAACTCGAAAAAGCAAAGGTTGACTTGCCCGTGACAGAAGTATGCGGCATTACCTGTGTAAAGGGTGATCATCTGCTGATCGGAGGAAAAGAAGGGCTGATGAAAATAAAGGTAGACAGCGACAAAAAAAT
>CAYUJK010000393.1:1263-3840 GCA_964444895.1 uncultured Roseivirgaceae bacterium | reverse complement strand
TTTCTGAAAAACACGTAATACATCTTGGATTCTATTTGTTTCTGATTTCATCAAACCTCCATCAATGATAGTAGAAGAAAAAACTACGGAATCGCTTCCCGAAACGGATTCGAGGGTCGACGATCCGAACATCTCCATTCGCATTCCTAATTCGAGTCTGCCACGCCTGGTGATCATCGGCGGTGGATTCGCGGGGATCAGGCTGGTAAAAAAGCTTGAAAATGCAGGGCTGCAAATTGTGATGTTTGACCGGCACAACTACCATACTTTCCAGCCCTTGCTCTACCAGGTGGCGACAGCAGGCCTGGAACCCGATTCCATAGCGGGGCCGTTAAGAAAGCTCTTTGGGGAGCGGAAAAACTTTTACTTCCGCTATGCCACGGTGGAGAATATCAACCCTGACGAAAATACGATTTCCACTTCTATCGGCGACCTGAAATACGACTACCTCGTCATAGCCAACGGCACCAAGACCAACTATTTCGGCAACGAAGGGGTGTTTAAAAACGCTTTCCCCCTGAAGCAAATTCCCCAAGCGCTTGACCTCCGCAGCCAGATATTGCAAAACCTGGAAAAGGCCGTGTTGATCAATCAACCTGAGAAAGCACAGAGCCTGCTGAATTTTGTCATCGTAGGTGGCGGCCCCACCGGGGTAGAAGTGGCGGGAGCTTTGGGAGAACTGAAGCTGCATGTGCTGCCAAAGGACTATGCCGAGCTGGACTTCAGCCGGATGAAGATATTCCTGATCGAGGGCATGGACAGGCTGCTACCCTCTATGTCGAAAAGAGCGGGCGATAAGTCGCTCAAATACCTGAAGCGCTTCGATGTGGAGGTGAAGCTTAATACCATTGTTACTGCCTACGATGGCGATACCGTCACCCTCAGCGATGGCTCAGAAATACCCTGCGAAACACTCGTTTGGGCCGCTGGCGTGATGGGCAATGTGATCGGTGGAATTCCGGCTCAGCATATTGAAAGAAACCGGGTTTTAGTGAACGAATACAACCAGGTGAAGGGCTATGAGCGGGTATTTGCGATTGGCGACATCGCCTGCATGAAAACCGAAGACTACCCGAACGGGCACCCTATGCTGGCGCCAGTAGCCATTCAGCAAGGCGAGCACTTGGGCAAAAACCTGCGCAACATGCTGAAGGGCAAGGACCTCAAGCCTTTCAGGTATTTCGACAAGGGCTCCATGGCTACCATAGGGAGGAACAAAGCCGTGGTGGACCTGCCGGGGGGAAGAAATTTTGGGGGCCTCGTGGCCTGGTTTATCTGGATGTTCATTCACCTCGTGTACATCATCGGCTTCCGGAACAAACTGGTAGTGATGAGCAACTGGATATGGAACTACATCACCTACGACCGCGGCACACGCCTCATCATCCGTAAGTTCGACCGCAACAACAACTTGTCGAAGAAGATGGAGTAAGGGAGGGAAGCGTTGCAGGAGGCAGCAGCAGTCACCCTTTGTGGAAGATAGGAAGTTGAGAAGATGAGAAGATAGGAAGAGCAGCTGTCCCTCATACCGTCATTCCAGCCTGCCCCGGAAACTTACGGGGAGTGAATCCGCCGACTTGCGGAGGAACGTGGGAATCTGGTACATGAGAGTGTGTTGGCCAGTTCGGCTCCGATAGAAGTTTTCGGGGCAGACTGACGAAATGTTAGCTATTTCCTGTGCAGTTGGCTAAAGCCGAACTGCAATAAATAGCTGACTCATTGAGACTAAAGCTACTTTTATACCAGGGAGTTATTCATTGCCGTCAGTTTTAACTGACGGTAAAATGATTGTCAGCAGTTAGAAAAGACTTTCAGAGCTAAGCTGCTCTAAAGTGAATGAATAGTTAGCATTTGGCTGATGCAGAACTGTAATAAATCTGAGTAGTTACAAGCTAACCCCCTCCTCCCAAGTCCGTGGTCCACGGATATGGAGCACGTTCACCCCTCATCTCACCGCTTTATAGCTCAAGTCAACATCAAATAAAGCTCAAAACACTATTGAATTTGAGCTACAAAACATATTTTTATGAGCTATAAAAAATCGAGATGATTGGCGCCAACAAAAAAAAAGTAATTGGTTTTCTAAAAAAGAACGCGCGAAGGTTCCTCGAAAGAGGTGTTTGATGGCGTCAATCTTTCGGTAAGCTATGCCCCCCTAAAGAGATTATTGGCGAAACTGGTTGCTAAAGCTTGCCGGGCTTAAAAAGACCTACCAGCAAAACGTTCCGGGCTTTCCGAATTTGAATATAAAAAAGAGCCTGAGCGCCCGGCAATCGATTTGAGTTGGAAATCTTCTCAAATACAGGGAAATACCTGTTCGCTACTGGAAACGGAAAGATTGTTTTTAATCTAAAAAGCATAACCCAGTGCAAGACCACTATATACAGGTATCCAACTTCCACAGCAACCGATGGGAGCCACCCAATAGATTCTTCCTAAAAATCCGCTTTTTGCCTGATATCGGTATCCTATGATCACCTGGTATCCGTTCTCAAATTGCGATTTGCCTTCGTCAAGTTCACGGAGAGCCCACTTGTCATAGCCAAATAAATAATTAAAGCCCAATTCCACATTAGA
>CAYUJK010000393.1:0-1163 GCA_964444895.1 uncultured Roseivirgaceae bacterium | reverse complement strand
AAGAAAAAGAGATTTCATTGAATTGGTTTTGGATATTAAGGTACAAACAATGACACAATTGAAAACCCAATAGTTGGAATAAAGAAAAACGAGATATCTCTTCCAAGCCCCGGAGCATAACTCGTCCAAACAAAGTAATGCCTCGGACTTTATTTTTCACTTTTCCTGGTCAGCACAAAAGCCAGCCCGGAAAATGCCAGCGCCTCGAAGATCGCAATGTTGTCGCTTCTGCTTTCCAGGGACCTCGGCAGATGGATAAGCCATACCCATGAAAACACCATGAGGCCCGACAGCAGCGCAGCCAATCGCGCCGTTTTGGGAATAAAAAGTCCCACGCCACCCGCTATTAGCGCCACGCCGGCAAAATACGTCCAGAACATAGCGCTGCCGGGAAACCAGTCCGGCATCAGCGAAGCCACAAACTCTGCATAAAGGAAATGCTGCACACCGGTGAGCACCAGGAAAAGTCCCAGGCATACACGCCCCGTGATCATAAACTCACCGTCCAGGTTGATAAACCTTGTGATCCGCGAGCTATTTTGCGTCAGGACTTTGGGATAGGTAGCCGCTGTGGCCAATGCTCCCGCCGTGAACACCATCGCCTTTCCGGCGGACGTCCACGTGCCCGAAAGAAAGGTGTCGGCCATCAACAGCGGGATATACCGAAGGAACGCCCAGCAAAAAACCAGCAACGCCATCAGCACAGCGGCCTGGCGAGCCCTTTTGCCAGTAATCAACGATACGGCGATAGCGATAAACAAAGCGCCGGTGAAGTAGGCCCATACCTGCTGGCCTGAAACAGATTCTGGCCACGCCGGCGCCCTGCCCACAATAAAGTCCTGGAAAATGAAATGCTCAATGGCTATGCACAGCAGTCCAAGGGCAAAGAAAATGCGCCCGATAAGGGGTAATTTTTCAAGTTGAAGTTTCATATCTTTAACGGGTTGGTTTTAATATATAATAAGTGTTAAAGAGCAAAATACCCTTGAGAAATATCGAGCTGTCGTATAATGCTCCAATACTCCTGTCTTATCTTACGTCTTTGAAAACAGTCACCTCTATCATGCTATCATTCTACCACTCCATCTCCTCCTCTTCAAGCCGGTCCCCGCTTCGCTCCGTCTGACCCGTACTTCTGCTGTTCTTTCATCTTTGATATCCAA
>CAYUJK010000392.1:0-3849 GCA_964444895.1 uncultured Roseivirgaceae bacterium | reverse complement strand
TTAAAAAGATAACGGCTATCCTGAAAAAATACAACGCCAACATCACTACGCCCATTAGAGACTTGCCCGAAGAGGTGGTGAATGTGATACTTTTTGGGGATGAGCAAACGGTAGCTGTGCCATCGGTGAAATATCCCGGCACAGAATGGAACACCAAGTTTGAGGGGATTATTCATTTTTTGATCAAACAAAAAGAAGGAGGCTCGGACAAAATACAAGACTGGCTGAACGACTTCACTATCACCAAGGTGTGCCCGGAGTGCCAGGGAGCCCGCTTAAAAAAGGAGTCTCTTTGCTTTAAGATTGATGAAAAGAACATCGCCGAGCTGGCCGTGCTGGATATTGACAGCCTGGCAAAATGGTTTGAAAAGCTTGAAGATCGACTTAGTGAAAAGCAGAATGTGATTGCCGCTGAGATACTAAAGGAGATTAGAAAGCGAATTAAATTTCTGCTGGATGTGGGGCTCAATTACTTGCACCTGAACCGGCCCCTGCGAACACTCTCAGGAGGTGAGGCCCAGCGCATCCGGTTAGCTACGCAAATAGGCACGCAATTGGTAGGGGTGCTGTACATACTCGACGAGCCCAGCATAGGTCTTCACCAGCGTGACAATGTGAAGCTGATCAAAGCCCTGAAAGACCTGCGAGACCTGGGCAACAGCGTCATCGTAGTAGAACATGACAAAGACATGATGCTGGAGTCTGACTACATCATCGATATAGGCCCGGGCCCGGGCTTTCATGGAGGGAAGATCGTAGCCGCGGGAGCGCCAAAGGAATTTATTAAAAACAACAGCCTTACCTCGGGGTTTTTAAAAGGAGATCTGAAGATTGCAGTGCCCTCAAAGCGGAGGAAAGGAAGCGGTAAGCTTATCGAACTTATCGGAGCAAAGGGAAACAATCTGAAGAATGTAAATGCATCCTTTCCCCTGGGAACGATGATATGTGTTACCGGTGTGTCGGGCAGTGGAAAATCTACGCTCATTCACGACACGTTTTATCCCTTGCTTAACCGGCATTTCTACCGTTCGAAAAAAGAACCTCTGGACTATGATGAAATCAAGGGAATAGAGCATATCGATAAGGTAATTGAAGTAGATCAATCACCGATAGGCCGTACACCGCGTTCTAATCCCGCTACTTACACCGGCCTTTTTTCAGATATTCGCAACCTCTTTGCCCAGCTGCCGGAGGCAAAGATACGGGGATACAAGCCCGGCAGATTCTCCTTCAACGTAAAAGGAGGGCGGTGTGAAACCTGTGAAGGGGCCGGGATGAAAGTCATCGAAATGGACTTTTTGCCTGATGTGCACGTGCCCTGCGAAACCTGCAAAGGAAAGCGCTACAACCGCGAAACACTGGAAGTTCGCTTCAAGGGGAAATCGATCTCTGATGTGCTCGATATGACAGTGGAGCAGGGCGTAGAGTTTTTTGAAAATCAACCAAAAATTCACAGAAGGTTAAAAACCCTGAACGATGTGGGCCTTGGCTACATTAGTCTGGGGCAGCATGCCACCACGCTTTCCGGGGGAGAGGCCCAGCGCGTGAAACTCGCCACCGAACTTTCTAAGAAAGATACCGGAAAGACATTTTATATCCTTGACGAACCTACTACGGGCCTTCATTTTCAGGATATCCAGCATTTACTCGACGTATTAAAAAAGCTGGTGGACAAAGGAAACACAGTATTGGTGATTGAGCACAACCTGGACGTGATCAAGGTAGCCGATCACCTGGTTGACCTCGGACCCGAGGGTGGTGGTAAGGGTGGCGCCATCGTATGTGCCGGCACACCTGAAGAAGTGGCAAATCACCCTATGAGCCATACAGGGATGTTTTTGAAGAAAGAGTTGGGGATCAATTAGTAATTATTGCAGTTTTTTGCCCCAATAAATGTATGTTATTGATAAAAGCAAAGTGATTCTCCGTCGTTCCTGCCGAAAATATTGTTTTCCTTATTCCTTTAGAAAACCTAAATCTCTTTTAATTCATGAGCTTTGAAGATGAGTGACTGTGGGTTTACAGAATTGATGATGAAAGAAGGCGAAAATTTAGATAATGTAATGATTGCTGGAAATACAGAATAAATAGTCTTTATTTCTTGAGGATTTTTGCATTTATGAAGTTTATCACACAATCAAGCCCTGTTAAGCTTTTACTATGTTTATCACTGTTGATTCATTCTTGTAGTGGTAAAAAATCTGAGAATAGAAACGTTGATTTCTTCGTTAGCGATCCTGTTAACGAGAAATCAGACACCATCGTCCAAAATTATACCATTGAGATTTTTAAAAGAGAAGACAATTTTTTTGGGTACAACATTTTAAGAAACGGTAAAGCCGTTATTCATCAACCTCATTTACCTGGTGTTGCAGGCAAGCGGGGATTCTCTTCCGAGGCAGATGCCAAATTGGTAGCGAGCTTAGCACTCACAAAAATTAATCGTCAAATTTTTCCACCTACAATTTCCAGGGCAGAATTAGATAGTCTTGGCGTATTAAATTGAATATCATGAAATCTTTACTAACATCAATTCGACAATCAGTATTGCTTTTTTGTTGCTCGGTCTCGATTCATTTGGCAAATGCCCAAGATATATGGCTGAAGAAGTCCGCTTTTGAGGGCTCGGCGAGAGAGTATGCGGTAAGTTTCAGCATAGATACGATGGGATACGTCGGTTTGGGTGATGACGGGGCACTGAAGAATGATTTTTGGGCATACGATTCAAAGTCTGATTCATGGACGCAAATTTCAGACTTTGAAGGCACTCCAAGGAAAGCAGCTGTAGCTTTTGCATTGGCAGGAAAAGGATATGTAGGGACAGGGACGGACATTGATGGCAGAACGAGTGATTTTTGGCGATATGATCCACAGTTAAATGATTGGATACAAGTCTCAAATTTTGACGGTGGGGCCAGGGAGAGGGCGGTGGCTACAACCTTGAATGGGAAAGCGTATGTGGCTTTTGGACGAAATGGCGGTGTGTTTTTCCCGGATGTATGGGAGTATGATGAGGTGGATGATTCGTGGACTGAAATCGAGGGGTTCACAGGTGATGGAAGGGTTGGAGCTTTTGCCTTTGGTATCAATGACAAAATTTATTTTGGAAATGGATATAATTATGACGGAGGCAGCTTCGCCACCAATGATGTTTGGGAGTATAGCCCTGATTCAGGCCTATGGGTAGAAAAGGAAATCTTTTCGGGGACATTAACGGATGGAAACACCTATTTTTCAATTAAGAATAAAGGTTATTTCCTCACCAGTTCAAGTAGCGGAAAATTTTATGAATATGATCCTGTGGAAGATTCTTGGACTGAGAAATTGGAATTTGGAGAAGCAGAGAATAACAATCGTCGAAATGCGACTGCTTTTGTAATAGATACAATCGGGTACGTAGCCACAGGATATTATTCGGTAGACATTTTTACCGGCAACAATACCAGTGATCTTTGGCTTTACTCGGCAAATTTCTCGAAACCTACAGCTCCCACAGGCATTAATGCGAAGTTAATTTGGTTCGATTCAGTGGAAGTCAAGTGGGACGATATTTCTGACAATGAAACGGGATTTGAGTTATGGCGAAAAAGGGGATCAGATGCTTATGAAAAGTTAGTTGAATTGCCCGCCAACACAAGTCTCTACATGGATACAACCACAATAGCAGATGGCTATTATTATTACAAAGTAAAAGCTTTGGGAGGTCTGGTGGATTCTGATTTTTCAAGTCAGGCCTATGTATCGATACCAGATTATCTGGAAATGCCCACGGATTTGGAGGTCAGTCCGTTAGGGCCGTACAGGGCGAACTTAACCTGGATCGATAATTCTATTGACGAGGAGGGTTTT
>CAYUJK010000391.1:2562-3850 GCA_964444895.1 uncultured Roseivirgaceae bacterium | reverse complement strand
ATATGCCGTCGTCTACGTTGTATTCCAGTGAAATGAGGGGGCTCAGCAGGTCGTACTTGAAGGATTTTCTGTCGTATTCAAACGCTTCCGGACTTTTGACCCTGATGATGCGCGTAGACTTTCCGGCTTCCAGCGCGTCTTCTTGTGCCGTCCACTGATACACGAGATTCGCCTTGCGCGACAGCGTACTGTTATCTTCAATCTTGTCGGGAGTGGCGCCACCCATGATTCGTATTTTGATTTTACCCTTTCCCGCACCCAATATTTCAAACTCGTCTTCACCCCCGAGGCCATACAGGCGTACTTCTTTGGTGACGCCCGGATCAAAAATCCTGTGGTAGATCGCTTGTTTTATATTTCCTTTTTTTGAGATTTTCGATACCTCCACCTCTACTGCGCCATTTTCCCGGTGCGTTACTGTGAACAGCTCATTTTTATAACTGCCGTAAACGTCCACATTTTTGGAAATGAAGCGGTAGTATTTCAGGGCTTCTTCTTTTAGCCATTTTCTTCGCTGCTTAAGCTTGGCGATAATTTCCTCACCGCTCAACGCAAAGATTTCGGGTGGCAATGCACCTACAGCTTGCCCGATTACCTCGTCGGTCATCCGTGAAATAAAATCGTCGGCGGTCTTTTCCCAGTCGTCCTGGTCAAGGTCGTTCAGGAAAGAGCGGTCGAAATAGCGCCCATTGAACATAAATCCGTTGATGTCGCGCATTTCATAGTCAAAGCCCTGAAACTTGGGCATGATCCACTTTCGGCTGGCGATTTTGGGCATCACACCTTCATTTACAAAAAAGGCCTGATCGCGGTCGCGCGGCATGGGAATAAACGTCCTTCCTTTTTCAGTTTTAAGGCCTACCCATCGCCATTGGTCGTCGTGGCGGTCCCAGTCGGCTATGAGGATATCCAGCAGGCGTGCGCGCAGCACTTCTTCCTGGGCTATTTCGTAGTCGTTATCTTCATAGCGCTTGCGGAGCATTTTGTCTGTGCTATAGTACTTGTAGGGCTCATCGTCCAGGGTTTTGGGTTCTGCTTCTCTTTCTTCAAACAGAAAGACGCCCTCTGCAAAATCCTTTCGGTATACTCCTAAAGAGGGGTGGTCGGGTAGCCACACCAGTTTAGGGCGGGTGTGAATCACTCCGGCTGCCTGGGCAAGCGCAGGAATTACCAGCGCGCCGTAGGGATGTGCTGCAGATATCTGGTCCTGGACGATGTCTTTGGCTACGGTTTTTCTCAAAATAGCCGGTATGGCAGCTTCTGGATATTTTTCTACCGATCGGAGCAC
>CAYUJK010000391.1:0-2462 GCA_964444895.1 uncultured Roseivirgaceae bacterium | reverse complement strand
TCAGGGTTTTGGCGTCGCCCGGCGCCAGCACGTGCTGGTAGATGGCGGTGTCGCCGCTCTCCAGGCTGTAGAATGCCAGTTGAACGCTCCCGTTTGAGTAAAAGTCCAGCGCCGCGTACCCCTGTTTTCCATACGTAAACTTTGCCGGGTTTTTCCTTTTTAGAAAAGCCGTTTTTGCACCGGCACCGCTGAGGATGTGGTGGATGTTTTCGTCTTGCGTATAGGCCAGGGCGTGCTCGTGTCCCGCTGTTACAATGACATGCGGGTGTTGCGCCAGTACCTTTTCCATTCCTTTAATCAGCAGTTGGTACCTGGGGTGTGGCACATCCTGGATACTGCCAAAATGTGTGCGGTAGAGCGGGTAAAGCGAACCGATAACGGGAAGGGGCAGGTAGGCCCATTTCAACTTGGCTGTTAGCGGGAACAGGTGGTCTTTCCAGTGGTAGCCGCCATTGTGATCGCCATACGTGCGCATGGGGTGGTGCATGGCCAGCACGATCACTTTGTCGGGGTTCAGCTTCACTACATCTTCGATGGCCGCAAGCCATTCACTGTCCGTTTTGTACTCGCAGTCGGAGTCTTCCCCAGGTTTTTCATTTTTGTGAAGCCACCATTGGCTGTCCACGATCAGCAAGAGGGTGTTGTCGTTTAGTTCGGATACGTGGGGTCCGGGACAGGCGTCTTCCGGCATCCATCGTACATTGTCCATGTGCAGGGAATCCACATAAGCCTGCGCCCGCAATATCGCCTGGTAGCCGCCACTATGGCCTTTTTGCCAGTCGTGGTTGCCGGGGATCATCCACAACCTGCCGTTGATTTCCGTGCCGATTGCCAGTTGTGCGTCGAGGATATCTTTGCTCTCCTGCCATTTTTTGGAATGGCGAGGAGGTAAGCCCGCCGGGTAAATATTGTCACCCAGGAAGAGGACGTCCGTTTGTACACTGGCTGGCATTTTCTTGCTATTTTCCATCACCAGAAGGGAAACAGGGTGCTTGCCGTCGTCAAGTTTTCCACCATCGCCAATGAGATAAAGGCGTTGCTGAAGAGACTGGGCATGAGCAATGTAGGTAGTGATGAAGAAACAGAAGACTAATATTCGCGTGGTCATCGGGGTAGAGGTTGATAGGGGAAGTAAAGAATGTTGGCGTTGCCTTCGCGGGCTTCGTTGGAAATATACATATTGCCGGCGGTGTCAAATGCGATGCCTTCCGCCTGTTTGAAAATACGTGGATGAATTCGGTAGAGGGCTTCTTCTTTTCCTTCTTTGCTCATGATGAGGATCCACTTTCCCACGGAAGAAAGAATGTACAGCTTGTCTTCAATAGGGTGTAGCGCGGCAGCCGAGGGTTTCACTGTGAGCTTGTAAGTGTCGTTTTCGTGGAGCAGTTTGCGTAGCTTCTTTTCGGTGAGCTTGAAATCGTTGGCTTGTTCAAACGTTTTGGTGTCGATATCGAAAAGGAAAGCGGATGAAATATTTTTTTTATCATCCATCTTACATTTTTTGCAAATCAGCAGCAGCTTGCCCGGCGAATGCAGTGCCAGCAGCTCAATGTCATTTTTCTTGCCAAAAGGAAATGAAAATACTTCCGAGTCAGTTTTGCTGGCGAAGGGGTCGTTGATTAGGTAGATATCGCCGTTGCTCCTGAGGGCGAAGAGTTGTGAGCCTGTCCACAGTACGTCTTCCACATCCATGTTTCTGGCAAACTTGCTTTTCCCAACAATCTTTTTTTCTGGCCATTCCATTTCATACACCACCGATGCATCGTCTTGTATGGCCCAGATTTTCCCTTCCGGACTTATGGTAATGCCCGATATATCGTCTAATTCTTCGTGTAAAATTAATTTCTGATGATTTTCATAGTCGTAAGCCGGCGGAAATCCGTACTCACCTTTGTACTTTTCCTGCCGCGACGAACAGGCCGCCACTATGAATATGAAAAGATAGCTATATTTGAGTAGACGCATTGAGGAAAAGTTTATGTCAGTTTTAAATTTTTAAAAAGTATGTTGCCAATAACAGGGGAGTCGAAACAAACGCTTGATCCGGCTGAAAATGAAAAGCCGAAAAAGAAAAAGAATAAAGAGCGTAAAACCGACCGCGGAATAGAAACCATGTTTCGCGTTACGGCCCGCAACCATTTGGAGTTGTCTTCCATTGCCGATAATAAGGCCAACATTATGATTTCGGTTAATTCAATTATTCTTACCATCGTGGTGTCGGTATTGCTTCGCAAGCTGGAGGAGTTTCCCAACTTTATCATCCCTACCATCATGCTCCTTCTTACGAGCCTCGTTACACTTGTGTTTGCCATTTTAGCTACACGACCAAATGTAACCCCTGGCAGGGTAACGCAGGATGATATTGAGCAGAAAAAATCAAACCTACTCTATTTCGGCAATTTTTTCAACATGGACTTAAATGAGTACCTCGCCGGGGTGAATGTGATGATGAAAGACCGGGA
>CAYUJK010000390.1:0-3855 GCA_964444895.1 uncultured Roseivirgaceae bacterium | reverse complement strand
TGAGAAGGTAGTCAAAGTCATCGCCTTTGAACCGCTTGATGCGTTTTTGAATCACAGGGCGGGGATAATCATTTCCCAGCGCAGCGAATAGCTTATTCACCATCCCGTTTGGGCCACACTGATTCAGCCAGTGTATGGCAGTATCGAAGCGGAAGTTTTTTCGGCGAAAGCCCGCCAGGTAGCCTCCCGGATGCGGCTCTTTCTCCAATACGCACACCGACATACCTGCCTTGCTCAAGAAAGCGGCAGCCGTAAGCCCACCTACGCCGGCGCCAATAATGATCACATCATAGAAAGGCTTGAACTCTGGTTTTTTCATAAATCCTGTAAATGAAGGGGTTCGCCAAAACAGCGACCTCAAATGTAGGTCGGGTAAATGCACAAGCCAACAATTTATTGAAAAATCTCAGAATGGAGATATGCGGGATAAGGGGATTTTTTTCAAGTCAGCAAAATGGTTATCGTTTCAAAAACCTGAAATGATCATTGGTGGGAACGGATAAAAGCAGTGTGCTTCAATATTCAAATTCATAACCATACTTCCTCAGCGGATATCGCTCCCATCCCTCATGCGGAGGCGGAGGCAAAGAGTCCGGATTTTCTATTGTAAAATCGACCCTGGATTGTAAAAAAAAGTATTGGTATACCTAAAATAATTACCTGTAGTGCCAAAACTATCAGATCTTATATAAGCTCAAAAAAATTTCATCATTCTTCATAGGGTTTTTCCTCACTTAGGTTTTTCTACTATCAGAAACGGAAAAAAGC
Organism: uncultured Roseivirgaceae bacterium; assembly: GCA_964444895.1. GTDB lineage: Bacteria > Bacteroidota > Bacteroidia > Cytophagales > Cyclobacteriaceae > CAJXNP01. The sequence goes on along the minus strand of CAYUJK010000390.1, from coordinate 3,087 downwards.
CTCTCAGTCATCGAAACCGAAGCATGCCGGAACCGGTGAAACCAAAAGGCAAAAAACCAAAGAAATTGAAAAACTTAAGCATAAAGAAATGAAAAAGTTACTTATCATTATCGGATTGATTACGATGGTAATGGGTCCTGCGAGCGCTCAGAAAGCCGCTGAGTTTCGCGAAATTTCGGGAAAGGTGATCGACGCTGAGTCAAAGAAACCTCTGCCCCAAAGCAACGTGTACATCAAAAATGCCGACATCGGTACGGTGGCCAACAACGCCGGTGAATTCCTGCTGAAAATTCCTCAATCGCTTTCAAAAGGAACAATAGTGGTGTCGTCAATCGGCTATACGGCCTTTGAAAAGAGCATCAACGACCTGACCGATGGCGAACTAGAGGTCTCGCTGAAGCCCGTATCGGTGTTGCTGAATGAGGTGGTGATCAACGACCCCAACGCTATCCTTCGGTTAGCCATGGAGCGCAAACGGGAAAACTATCCCAACGACTTCCAGGCACTTACTACTTTCTACCGGGAAATTATTAAGAAAAACCGCAGCTTCATTGACGTGTCTCAGGGTATTCTGCATGTATCCAAAGCATCGTATGGAGATCAAACAGGCGATCAACTGAGCATTGTAAAAGGAAGTCGCGTGCAGCAATACAAAAAGGATGATACCCTGGCTTTTAAGATCATGGGCGGCCCAAACACCATGCTGCTGCTGGACATCGTCAAGCATCCCGGCATCGTGTTAAATCCTGAAACCTTCGAGTTTTACAACTATACATTAGAGGGCATGGAGTTGATTGACGGAAAGCAAAACTATACCATCCGGTTTGAACCCAACGCCGAGTATACCACACCACTGTATTCGGGGCTGATCTACGTAGACGTGAACTCCTACGCCATATCAGGGCTCTCATTTGGCTATGACCAGCGGAATATCAGAAAAGCCACTGACCAGCTGGTGCGCAAGAAACCAATCTTCGCCAAGCTGACGCCCCTGAAAGTGCAGTACGACGTGAAATACCGGGAAACCAATGGCGTATGGTACCTGGACTATGTGCGCGATGAAATTGAAATGAGATGCAACTGGAAGAAAAAGCTGTTCAACTCTACCTTCAACTCCGTGAGTGAGATGGTAGTAACGCAAAAGGGCGCCTTTGACAGCCAGACTGCCATAAACAGAAAAAACACGACGAAGATCTCCGACATTTTCTCCGAAAAAGTAGGCATGTATAAAGATCCCGGATTTTGGGAACACTACTCCATCATTAAGCCGGAAGATGACCTGCGAAAAGCCCTGGCCAAAATAGAAGAAAAAAATTTATGATAAGCTCTAAGTTTGATTGATTGTTGATGAGAAAAACCCTCTCCGGATGGAGAGGGTTTTGACATGCAAGGGCAAATAAATATTCGTACCTTTTACCACGAAAAATTCAGGAGCTGCCAAAACAAATCTACCCTTGAGTGAAAAAACGCTCATATCGAAAAAGAAAGCGACGCTCACCAGCGATGGGCTACTGGCGCAACACGAAGATCTCTTCAGGCGATACTACAGGCCGCTGGTGGTGTATGCTACCCGGTGGATGCACGACCTCTGCGATGCCGAGGACGTAGTGCAGGAAGTTTTTGGGCAATTATGGAAGAAAAAAGAAGAAATTGAGTACGGCGAGGGAATAGCGTCTTACCTCTTTGGCGCGGTGAGAAATGCATGCATGAACCATGCGCGTCACCTTAAAGTGGTACGCCAATATGAGCGGGAAACAGAATTCCGGAAATCGCTGGAAGAAAACCCGTATCATTACCTCCTTCTTGGTGAGATCGAGAAAAAAATTGACCAAACGCTGAACACGCTGCCAAAAAACACAAAAGAGGTATTTCTGATGAGCCGTTTTGAGCAGAAGAAAAATAAGGAAATCGCCGCCGCGCTAAATATCTCGATCAAAACCGTAGAAGCCCACATTACAAAGGTGCTATCAGCCCTGCGGACAAACTTAAGGCACTATATCGGCGCTATTTTATTGGTATTTTTAATTGGATGATGATGAAAACAAATACTGACAACAGAAAAGAAATGATCCGGGTATTATCAGGTGAAGCATCGGCAGAAGAGCAAGATCATTTCTACGGAACGCTGGAACAAAACCCGGAGAAAAAGCGACTGTTTGAAATGCTGGAAAAAGAATGGGTTACTGCCGGCGATGCCATGCTTTACAGGGAACTTGATATAGACCGGGCCTGGCAACGCCACAAAAGCGAGTACCTGGAACTGGAATCGTCCAATACACCATCACAGGCGCGATACACATTGTGGAAATGGGCGGCAGTAGTAGTGCTTATAGCCGGGACTGCCTTCTTTTTCCTGAGAACATACGACACAAAGGACGTCGAAGTGATCTCCTATTCTACGGGCTCCGCTGAAGTATTTCCGGTATCGCTTCCCGACGGTTCTACTGTTACCCTGAATGAAAATTCAACCATCTCCTACCGCATGACGGAGTCGGCAAGAGAAATAGCTTTCACCGGGGAGGCCTACTTCGAGGTAGCCGCTGATGCCGGAAAGCCCTTCGTCATTGAAATGCAAAACACCTACATCCGGGTAATTGGCACCGCTTTCAATGTAAAAACGGGTGACTCCTCGGTAGACGTGCTGGTAGAAGAAGGTGTGGTGGAACTAGGCCTCAAAAGCAGCACCGAAAAAATGCGCGTTGAAGCCGGAAACGCTGCCCGGGCCTCAGGAAATGTCGTTACCAAAACCCCAGGCATACGCACAAATGCCCTCGCCTGGTTTACCCGCAAGCTGGTGTTTGAGCAGGCGCCATTACCCCAGGTCTTGTCAGACGTCTCAGGGGCCTACCATGTGGCATTCCGCTACAATGACGGGGAATTCCAAAATTGCCATCTTACGGCCGACTTCAGCCATGAGAACTTAGCCGACGTCTTGGAAACTTTACACACCATTTTTGAAGTTGAATTTACAGAGAGCGACGGCATCTACATCGTTGGCGGACAGGGATGTAATTAGGTCTTTTGATTCGCAAAACAAATGAAAACGGCATTTTTACTGGTTGTTTTATCGGCTTTGGCGCACACATC
>CAYUJK010000389.1:2397-3866 GCA_964444895.1 uncultured Roseivirgaceae bacterium | reverse complement strand
ACTACGCCATTAGGCATTATCCAAAAACTTTGCGTAGCGCCTACACTGAGGTCTTCGAAGTACGCATGCGAGTTAGCACGGAGGTTAAGAGAATCGGGTGTCATGCCAATAACTGCCCTAAGCGGCTTTAGGTTAAATTGAACATTTGCGGGGCTCCCCTCCAGCAGGCTGTCCACATTGGTGACATAAAAAGACGTGTCGCTGCGAACCGGGCCCACCTTCAGCGAAGAACCTTTGTGAACCAACTGGGTCAATTGTTCATCCCTATAAAAAAAGAAATTATCGCCGCCGGCTGGCTGTATCTCTACCACCTCTCCCACACAAATTTCTGCATTTGTCACTTCCACCGGCGGACTTACCAATGGAATGATGGTATGACGCAGGGTATCCCGGCATCCCAACGAGTCCATCCCGAAAATTTGAACAGTGATTTCCGAAACGCCCGCATAGTCAAGCTGGTGAAAATGGCCGGCGATCTCGTCGTTATTTACCCGCCAACTCAGCGTCTGGTCAGTTGGTGAAGTGTTTTCCAGTGAAAGCAAGAATTTTGGACTCAGCGTTGTGGTATCGATATGGCGCTGGTAGCTCAACTGGGGGTGCGAGACCTTCACTTCCACCGCTACAGGCAGGCTTTCGAAGCCATCCATATTCGTCACGTAATAGGTAGAGGTGGTATGCAGTGCGCCAGTCGCATAAGCCTCTCCGGAATACAGGCTATTCTGCAACATCGGCGATGCATATACGCTAATGGCAGATGTGTTTTCGGCAGCCAACACCGCTTGCTCACCTTTGCAAATCACTTGCCCTGGCACCATGGGCATAGCACTGCGCTCGGCCACGAAGAGCCACTTCTCCGTGCTGTCAGAGCAGCCAATGGCGTTCTGTACCGCTAACTTTACCAGGTATTCCCCCGCTTGTTCGTATTGAACTTTGGGGCTAGCCACGGTACTGTAGTACCCGTTTCCAAAGTCCCAAAAATAGGTATCGATGTCGTCGGCTGTGCTATAAAATGTGATGGTGTCCAGCGTGAGGGGCGAAATGAGGAGGGTATCGGTATACGAGGTAAAAGAGGCTATGGGTTCTTTTACCTGCACGTGTACACGGCGGGCATCTTCCCGCACCCCCTCCACTATCCTGGAAACATAGAAGACGGTATCCTCCCAGAGTGGTCCGGTTGTAAACGCCTGACCGGAATCCAGAAGATCTACGAGCAGGGGATCGCTGTAAATCTCAAACGGCGGCAGGTCATCCAATTGAATTTCCGCCATTTCTCCGGCGCAGATGGAAAAAGCCGCCAGGTAGGGCGGTGTTTGCCGGTATTCCTCGTAGTAGTTGCGGGCTCTGGAAAGTAGCTCCTCCAGTTTTCCAGGCGATTCAGCGGCCATGATGACAAAAGCCACTTTCTTCTGCTGCCCGGCAGCCAATTCCATGTTGCGGAGCCCCATTAAAGACGCGATGTTGTTCCCGCC
>CAYUJK010000389.1:0-2297 GCA_964444895.1 uncultured Roseivirgaceae bacterium | reverse complement strand
TCCCAATCGAAGTACAGCCCAAGATTCAGGCTGTCGTAAGTATCATTTCCGGCATTCACTACCCGGTATTCTACTACAAAGAAGTCATTATCGGCCAATGAATCCCAGCCGAGCACCTTTTGTTCTACTACTATGTCGTTTGGCAGGTCCTTTCTCCTGAAAACGGATCGTGCATCGGTACTTGCAGGGGTATCACTGTGCAGGCGCGCATATTTTACCACTTCAAATGCCTGATTTCGCTCTTGTGTGGCGTAATTACTCACCACATTATCCAGGAGAAGATTATCGTTTCCGCTAATGATCACACCCATGTAATCCGCCAGCTTACTGGCGCCCTTCCAAAGGCCATCTCCCCAAATAAGGGAATCCCTGTCATAGCCCAGGTCGCCATCGCTGGCTATTGTCAATGACATAGAGGATGTTTCCAGTTCAAAAAACCAGGGAGTGGTGTAGAAACTTTTAAAATCGAAATCGCTGTAGCCATCTGCCTCTATGCTCCACTGAAAATGCAGCCGGGAGTTTGGGAGCACATTATCAGCCACCACTATTTGAATAGAATCAGTCGGCACTATTTTCTGATAGATGTTCAGGCTTGGCAAGTAAAATTCCCGGGGCTCAAAGGCTGTGTTCTGGTCTGCACTTTTCAGCTCCAGGTAGATGTTCTCCACCTTGGCCAGATAGTTGGTAAACGAGGTGGTGATGGTGAGTGTGTCGCCGGGAAAAATGTGCTCACCGTATTTGCCGGTATAGTTGAAATCCGACACCCTTACCGATGGGCTTGAAACCTCCGATAGTGCCCTGGCGATGTTCAAGCGTCCTTTACCCAGTTTTCCATAAAAGTCGCCGTTGTTGCCAATGTGATAAACGTCGTCGGCGGTTACGCGCAGTTGCTCCATCACCTGGATGGCATTGAGGTCGGGAAACCGGCGGCGTACCAATGCTGCGGCTCCGGCTACCATTGGGGCGGCGTATGAGGTTCCGTTACCCCCGTTGCCATACCCGCCCGAGCCATTAGCGGAAAAGATAGACTCCCCGGGCGCCATGATGTCTACGTGGTGACTGTATGTAGCCCAGGAAGAAAAAGCATCGGTGGACCCCGATGACGTTACGGAAAGCACATGATTAAACGAAGCGGGGTAAAAATCGATCTCTCCGTGGGTATTGCCGGCTGCGGCTACCACCACAGCATCCTTACTGTTGACAACGTAGTCAATGACATCCTGCCCGAGCCGCGAATAATTCCATGCCCCGCCCCAGCTCAGGTTGATGACATCGCAATTTTTGTGTGCTGCATAGAGCACTCCGAAGTATTCATTTTTCAACTTATTGGTCGCGTTTTCCAGCACTTTTATCGGCATAAAACGCGAATGAAACCCTACACCGGCCAGGCCTGTGCCATTATCGGTTTTGGCCGAACTCACCCCCGTTACGATGTTGCCGTGGTTATTGACATCCGTATTGGGGTCGTTGTCATTATCACCAAAATCCCAGCCCAGGTAGTTATCTACATACCCATCTCCGTCATCGTCTATTCCATTTACAGGGTCATCGGTATTAAGGGCAATATTGGGAAATAGATCAGCGTGATCGGTATCCACCCCTGTATCCACAATGCCGATTACAATGCTGTCGCTACCGGCTTCTATATCCCAGGCTTCATAGGCCTTGATGTTGGACAGATAGTATTGGCTTCCTGAGTCGGGATTTGCGTGTGGATCGTTCGGTATGTACAAAATCTCATTTTCATATAAAGGTTCGGCGTATTCCACCCCGGGGATGCGGCTGAATTTTTTGGCTGTTTCGAGTACATTTTCATTATGTTCCAGTTCTACAAAATACACCCGATCGAGACCGGAGGAGTCAGAGGCAACACGGGCATTTCTCATGGTGGAGGGCATAAATGGCTCAATGCCCCGTATGTTGGCGTGTTGGTACACGGTCGACAGTGGCGAGTTATGGCCCTCTGCCACCCTGCGTGATGATGAATTATGCTCAATTTTAACAACTATGATGGAAGATGAGCTGCTCTTTGGATTGGCGCTGGTAACCAAGGGGGTAATCCCTTGCGAATAGCCAGGGAAACAGTGGATCAAGAAAACAGCAAGAGCAAAAAGTAGACGCAATTTTGAAAATGTATTATGATATTGAATAGGTACTGAAAAGGCGGCTTAAGTAAGCGGTCTGGGCTCAATTTACAATCAAAAAACATAAATAGCGAGACCGCGCAACGACAACCACTTTACATTTATTATACCTTTCATCAGGTAATTTTTGCATCGTAAATACCAAAAATAGCA
>CAYUJK010000388.1:0-3870 GCA_964444895.1 uncultured Roseivirgaceae bacterium | reverse complement strand
GTAAACATTAGTGTGAGAGACCATGCCGGAAAACCGGTCCCCGGTGTGGACCTGACGGCCTACGGGTTGACGGCCAAGTTCAATTATCAGCCGCCCTCCTTACCCAACTTGACTAAGTCGAAAAAGCGTAGGGCTGTTTTCAATTCTTTTCATATAGACCATCATGAGGCCGGGCATTTCAGCCGATCATTGCCGTATGAGCAGTTGGAGGCCATTGCCGGGCTGGACAGCATAGAATACTATCGCTTCATTTATCCTAAAAATGACATCTACACTTACTACTACCCCGCTGTGGATAGCATTACCCAATTTGCTCCTTATGTGATAGAAGACGGCGCTTTTATTCCGGTTCACGTCATTTACCTGGACCGCACACCGGTATATTTTAGCTGGTCAACCCCCGAACAGCCCTATTCTTTCAGGGCCACCTCTGGCTATCACCAGGTGAAGCTGCGCACCGGAAACAAGCTGATCACTTTAGATAGTGTTTACTTAAAACCCGGTTATAAATTAATTTTCAGCCTGAACGATACCTTGGCCCATCCAAGGGTGAGAACAGCAAAGATGCCATTGGAACTCACCGAAACGGAAAAAAGCAACCTTTACCGCTATATTTTCCCATATCGCCATACCTTCGGGGAAAAATACGCTTACCTGCAGCAGGGAGAAAACATTATTTCCCTCCTGCCACCACATTCCCTTCAAAACCCCCGGCATTACTATGTGCAAGACGCACAATCTAAACTGATGGCCGGGCCTGTTTCCGCCCGAACTGCCCGTTTTACACTATTGGAAGAGTATAGCACACATTTCACGCCGGAGCCTTATTTCGAATATGAATTTTCACCCCAGTTAATGAAGATGCGCGAAGTCAATCTTGCCAACCATTACCCTAAACACTTTGGATGGAAGAGCGCCATCGAACAAATCCACGACGAGGTGTTTACCGAAGAAATGATAAAGGCACAGTGGCAGTTTTATCTCGACAATAAAAGAAGAAATAGCTGGAGGTACAATAATCCCGGCTCCACCACCCCTGGGCTGGGAAAGCTGGAAATCAAGTGGATGAGAAGGGAAAAAACCGAGCAGACGCCACTGAACGTTCTGGTCTTCAAAAATGACGATGCTGATTTTTTACGGGTTTACCCGGGAAGCGCTACTACCTTTCACAATCTTCTCCCAGGAACTTACAAGCTGATTTGTCTATACGAAGATCAGGGCTACAGCATAGTAGACTCCCTTCGGGTACAAAAGGATGGCTTGAGTCATTATCAACTGCAACGACCCGAAGTGTTGCAAAAGGATGTGTTCAGCGTGAAGGTAAACCAACTGATGGAGATGCATATCATGGAAAGCAATCACCTGACCTTGAGAGAATTCAATGAGAAAAAGGCCATACAAAACCTCTACCGGCAGCAGTTTGAATACTCAGGATCTGGCGAGCTGATTGAGGGCTACATTTACGACGACATGGGTGAGCCGCTGCCGGGAGTGAACGTGATCATCAAAGGGACCACATTCGGAACCGTCTCCGACATCAACGGCTTTTATTCCATTAAAGCCCCGCCCAATGCCACATTGACTTATTCTTTTGTCGGGTTTATGCAGGAGGAAGTACGGGCTGGCGTGTCCACCCAGGATATACGGCTGCAACCAGATGTCACGGCTCTGTCCGAGGTTGTGGTGATAGGGTATGGCGAGCAAAGAAAGAAGAGCATTACCGCGGCGATGGCTGTAGTAGATGTGGATGTGCCTGGCACGCTTCAGGGCAAAGCGCCCGGCGTGGTGGTCAGAGGGGTAAACTCCCTGGATGCAGAAGCTTCTCCCCTGGTTGTCATTGATGGAGTGATTCACCTGGGAAAATACGATGACATAGATCCGAATTTGATAGGAGGTGTGGAGGTGCTGAAAGATGAGAGTCTGGTAGCTATATACGGCGCCCGCGCTGCCAATGGGGTGATCATGATCAACACGAAAGCAGGGGCCGACTACAAAGCAACCGGAAGCTTGAAGGGAATACAGGCGGAACAAAGTTTCCTGGAAGCGGCTGCACAAGCAAGCGCCATCCGCAACAATTTCTCCGACTATGCCTACTGGCAGCCTTCGCTCATGACGGACAACCACGGAAGAGCTTCGTTTCAGGTCACTTTTCCGGATGACGTAACCCAGTGGAAGACCTACGTGCTGGCCATCAACGGTAAGCGGCAGACAGGCCAAACCGAACAGGGGGTGAAGGCATTTAAACCCCTCATGGCGCAACTCAACCTACCACGGTTCATGACCACCGGCGACACCTGTTACGCCATTGGGAAGTCGCTGAACTACACGGCAGACACCTTGATTATTTCAACCCATTTTGAGGTAGATGGAAAAGAAGTATTTGTGAAAAACCAGGCCATTGCCAATGCGCTGATCGATACGCTAACTCTCATTGCCAGCGCTACCGATTCCCTTCGGGCCAAGTATTTCCTGGAAAAACCGGATGGATATTTTGACGGAGAAATGAGGGACATACCTGTTTATCCCGTGGGCCTGGAAAGTACCGCCGGTCAGTTCTTTGCCCTGGATCAGGATACTACCATTCATCTTTCCTTTCCCGACAGCCTCGGCGAGGTATCGCTTTATGCCGAGGCAAATGTGCTCAACGTGGTGAGAGGCGAGTTGGGAAAACTGATGCACTATAAGTACGACTGCAACGAGCAGATGGCCACCAAGCTCAAGGCGTACCTGGCCGAGGAAAAGATACGCTCTGGTATGGGCGAAACCTCCCTATACCGCCAGCAGATCAACCGGCTCATCAAGAGACTGGCCGATAACCAGAACGACGAGGGAATGTGGGGCTGGTGGAACAAGTCGGATACCCACCTGTGGATTAGCTACCACGTGATCGAGGCGCTAATGGAAGCAAAGCGAGAAGGTTATTCCGTGACAATTAATATGGAGACGGTGAAGAACACGGTTGTCTGGCGACTGGAGTCCGGCGCGAAGCATTGGGAAAAGACCGACCTGCTTTTTATGGCGAAAATGCTGGGCATGGAAAGCCTGGACTACCAGAGGCACATTAAGGAGCTTGACACGGTGAAATGGTCTTCTTTAACGCAGGAGTTCCGGTTTATTGAGTTGAAGCAATTGTGCGGGATGGAGTACGACGTTGAGGTGATCAGGTCGCATCGAAAAGAGACGCTTTTTGGCAACTACTTCTTCAGTGAGTGGGACGCCCGCAACCGGTTTTCGCTGACCCAAAATGATGTAGCCGCTACACTTACCGCCTATCGTGTGTTGCGAAATGATTCGGCCACCGGCGAAACAGACCTCAGCAAAATCAGAAACTATTTCCTGGAAAACCACGGCCACACTACTTTCCGAAACACCTACGAGTCGGCCCGGATATTGGAAACCATTCTGCCCGACTTGCTGAAGGTGAAAGGAGAAGCTCAAAAGCCTGTGCTGCTGGTTTCAGGAAATGTGAACGAGAGCGTAACGGAGTTTCCATACGAACTCAAATTCTCTGCCGACCGGCAAATCAGCATTTCCAAAAAGGGCGATTTCCCGGTGTACCTCACCGCCTACCAGCGTTACTTCAACACTGCGCCTACGGCAGACTCCCGAGACTTCGTCATCCATACGAGGTTTAAAGATCAAGGGGATAGCCTTGTAGCCGGTAAGTCGGTGAAGATGATCGTGGAAGTGACCGTGCTGAAGGACGCTGAGTACCTGATGATTGAGGCGCCTATTCCTGCCGGATGCAGCTATGAGAAGAAGACCGGTCGCCACTGGAATGAAGCCCACCGCGAGTATTTCCGCCACAAAGTCTCCATTTTCAGCAACCAACTGGAGCGAGGAAACTACACCTTCGAGATCGACCTGCTA
>CAYUJK010000387.1:0-3882 GCA_964444895.1 uncultured Roseivirgaceae bacterium | reverse complement strand
GCTTTCAATTTATTAGCTCCATCAATCAAATCTATGATTTCGGAATTCTTCTCTGTTTCACCAGCTTAATTATGATTAATACTCTCAAACATTTAGCATACATATTAAAAGTTGATTTGAGAGAGATTGAAACTATTGTTAATGGAATTGATAACTTCTATTACGAGAAATCGGAGATTAAACTTAAGAAAGACCTGACGCCAAAACTTGATAAAAACGGAAATCCAAAACAGCGAATTTTAAACCCAAGCATTAAAAGATTAAAAGAGATCCAAAAGAGGTTACAAAAAAGAATCCTTCTCTCCCTTGAAATTCCCGATTATGCCTATGGAGCAATAAAAGGGAAGGACAATGTCATGAACGCAAAGAGGCATCAGGGGAAAAAGTATGTTTTCACCACTGACTTGACAGATTTTTTTCCATCAATTTCGCACCATCAAGTTTTCGAGATGTTTAGAATTAATGGGTTTTCTCCTACGGTCTCTCGTACCCTAACCCAATTGACGACATACAAAGGAAGATTACCGCAAGGAACACCAACTTCTCCAATAATAGCAAATCTAGTATTCGTAAAGACAGGAAAGAATTTGGATGGTTTTGCCAGAGAAAATCAATTAACGTTCACCTCATTTGTGGATGATTTGACTTTTTCCGCTCCTACAGATTTTAAGGGATTAGCTCCGCAAATCATTCAGATGATTCAAGAAGATGGATTTAGGATAAGTCATAAAAAGACTAACTATAAAACTAGGAATCCAATTGTGACAGGTGTAGTTGTTAAAAATAATCTGATTGACCTAACTGAAGAATTCAAAATTAAGATAGAGAAAACAGTAGGGAAAACGGAGGAACAATTGAGGGGTGAAAAACTGTATAAAGAACAGGTACTTAAAACGAACCGTAGAAAAGTGCCCAACAATGCTAAAAATCATAACTTCCCTGCTGGATAGCAACGCTGTTTAGCCGAGCCGTTAAGCATTCAAATAAACAGAAGTAACTTAAAGAAATTTGAGCCATTTCATTCAAATCCAAAAGGCAAATAGATGGAAGGAACCACTCCATCATTCCAATATTCCATCATTCCATCATTCCCCGGTTCCCCCCTCTATCACCTTCATCATGCTCCGGGCTTTGAGCAGGCATTCTTCGTATTCGTTTTCCGGGTCGGCGTCGTATGTGATGGCGCTGCCTACGTGGAAGGAGAGGCGGGCGCTTTTGCGGTTGTAGATAATGCTGCGGATCACCACGTTGAAGTCGAAGTCGCCGCCCGGCTTGAAGTAGCCGAGGGCCCCGGAGTAGATGCCGCGGCTGCTGTTTTCCAGCGCTTCGATGGCCTGCATCACCCTGATCTTCGGCGCGCCCGTCATGCTGCCCATGGGGAAGGCATTGCAGATGATGTCTGTATTTGAGACGCCCTCTTTCGCTACAGACGTTACCGTAGAGATCATCTGGTGTACCTGCCTGAACGTGTAAATCCCAAAAAACTCCTCCACCTTTACTGTGCCGGGAATCGAGCTTTTGCTCAGGTCATTGCGCACCAAATCTACGATCATCATGTTTTCAGCTATTTCCTTCTGGCTATTTCGGAGCAGGGTTTTAAGCTGGTAGTCTTCACTTTCGTCTTTTCCCCGCCGTATGGTGCCCTTTATGGGTTGAGAGACGAGCACGGCGCCGTCCTTTTTCAAAAACCGCTCCGGGCTGGCGCAGATGATATAGTTGTCGCCAAATTTCCCCAGGCCCGAAAACGGCATGGGCGAAAGCGCATTGAGCAGCAGGTATTTTTCGATGGGGTCAATCGCACAATTCTCTGCAAAAAACTCGATACAGTAGTTGATTTCATAGTATTCCCCCTCCACTATGTCATTCTTGATCCTTTGGCACTTTTGCAGGTATTCTGCTTTTGAGGTAGAGCAGCTTATTTTCACCGGTTGGGTGGTTGCCTTCATTTGTTTCTGCTGCGATGCAATTTCCTTCCACACTGCTTCAGGGTGCTGTTCCGCGCGGATTTCGATGTCTTCTTCCCGGAAAAAAATTAGTGTTTCGGGCCGGAAAAATTCCAGGTGTGGCGCATCAATGGTGGCAGAGTTCTGGCTTTCCAGGCGCTCAATTTCATTTTTCAGATCGTAGGAGAAATACCCCACCCAGTAGTCATCGGCCTGGGTCATTTTTTCGTGCAACTTATTAAGCGAACCCTCCTTTGATTTCAGGGAGTCGCGGCGGCCTACGGCAATGAAATGGTCGAAAGCGCCGTGGAGCGATGCGTGGTCGTTGGGATTGAAATAGCAGAAATACTCGTGTTTTTCTGCCCAGTACAGAATTTTCTGAAGTAATTCAGTGTTAAACTTTTGAGGAAATTTATATGACTGCAATGGGTTTTTATTCAGAATTGAGCCCGTAAAATTATAAATTGCCTTTGAATTAACCTTAAATACAAATAAAAATGGCATTGATATTACCGGTGGAGGGGGTGTACCCAAAGTATGGCAAAGAGTGTTTTTTTGCCGAAAATGCTACCATAGTGGGGCAGGTAGAGATGGGCGATAATTGCAGCGTGTGGTTCAACGCCGTGGTGCGGGGCGATGTAAATACCATCAAGATCGGCAACAACACCAATATCCAGGACGGCGCGGTGATCCACTGCACCTACCAGAAGTTTAGCACTACTATCGGTAATAATGTTTCGATAGCGCACAATGCCATTGTACACGGCTGCGTGGTGGAAGACAACGTGCTGATCGGCATGGGAGCCATCGTGATGGACGACGCCGTAGTAGGCGAGGGATCGATCATTGCGGCGGGTTCGGTGGTACTTCAGGGTACTAAGATTGAGCCGGGGAGCATTTACGCCGGCGTGCCTGCAAAAAGGGTAAAGGCCGTGGGCGATGAATTGAAAGGGATTTTCGACAGGACGGCTCAGAATTATATTAAGTACGCAAAGTGGTTTAAATAATGAAGAAAAACGTAATCATCACCGGGGCCGCCGGTAATCTTGGCAAAGCGGTCGTTCAAAAGTTTATCAAAGAAGGCTACCGGGTCATCGCCATTGTTCTTCCGTCGGATTCACTGGAAGATCAACCGGGAGACGATCTCGTGGTGTACAAAGCCGATCTTTCCGATGAGGACGATGCCAAAAAGACGATTGAGAAAATTTATAAAGACTATGCAGAAGTACACGCGGCTTTGTTGCTGGCGGGCGGCTACGCGTTTGGCGGCATTGGCAACGCTGACGGGGAGGTTTTGAAAAAAATGTTCACGCTCAATTTCGAAACGGCCTATTACACGGCGCGGCCGGTGTTTGAGAAAATGATGGATCAAAAGGACGGTGGCAAGATAGTGATGATGGGGGCGAGGCCGGCGCTGAATGCCAAGGAAGGCAAAAACTCGTTGGCGTATGCGCTTTCGAAATCGCTGATCTTCAAATTGGCCGATATGCTGAATGCCGAGGGGGCTTCGAAAAATGTAACGGCTACGGTAGTGGCGCCCAGCATTATCGATACCCCGCCAAATCGCAAAGCGATGCCCGATGCCGATTTCGACAAATGGGTAAAACCCGGGGAAATAGCCGATGTGATGGCCTTTGCCTGCTCCGACAAGAGCAAGGTACTGCGCGAGACCGTGCTGAAAGTATACGGGAAGGTGTAGGAAGCTCAAAGGAGCAAGGAAAAAGGAGCAAGAAAGTAGGCAGCTGCAGGAGGCAGCAGCAGGAGGAGGAGTGGAAGAAGCCGCCAGGCCAATGCCAAAAAGTTAAGACCGCTTAAAAAGTCCTTCTCCGTTTTGGAGAAGGATTAGGATGAGGAAAAATCCTCAAGCACCTTAACTTATTGGCATTGGATAGTAGAAAGGTGGCAACGCTGGGTGAAAGAGAAAAGGGTAGGTGGCAGC
>CAYUJK010000386.1:0-3901 GCA_964444895.1 uncultured Roseivirgaceae bacterium | reverse complement strand
TTTAACCTTCTGCACATGAGGTACATATTGATGGCAGATATTATCCAAAGCTCAGGCAAGCCGGGTCAGCAGGTGATGCAGGACTTTAAGAAACTGGTGCAAAAGGCCAATGCCGCACACGCCTCAGCGATGCTATCGCCGCTTACCATTACGCTGGGTGACGAGTTTCAGGGGGTGATCACATCATTGCCTGAGGCCGTAAATATTATTTTCTTTTTGGAAGAAGAAATGATAAAGTCGAATATAGCGTTCGAATTGCGGTATGTATTGAACTACGGGGAAATCGATACGCCCTTGAATCCGGAGCGAGCCCATGAAATGCTGGGGCCGGGACTTACCGAGGCGCGGAAACGCCTGGAACAGGTAAAAAGCGAAGGAAAGAGGATAGTGATGCAGGGGCTGGGCGCCCGGAAAGATAAGGAGCTGAACCTTGTGTTTGAGCTTTATCAATCGCTGCGGGAGGGGTGGCCAGAAAAGGACATCACAGAGATTGGGAAATTCATGGAACTGAAAGACTACAAGCTTGTGGCTCCGGCTATTAAAAGAGATGTTTCGAGCGTATGGCGAAAAGAAAAGACCCTGAGGATGCGCGATTATTTCAGGATTAGGGAGTTGGTAAACATCCTGGTAGAATGACTGGAAAAGAGATAGTATATTTTCTCGCGGTACTGGCGGCAGGCGAAATCGTAGCTACCGTCCTTTACCTGGTGATATCCAGGATCATGCACCGCGGCAGGGTCAATAAGATCAGCACGAGGAGTATACTAAAGGGAATGCTCGAAAGGAGTTTTTTGTTTTTGGCGCTTGCCAATGGTTTTCCCCACGCCATGACGGTGTTTGGGGCTTTAAAAATAGCCACCCGGTTGAGAGACAAAGACGACCGCATCACCAACGATTATTTTCTGATTGGAAATCTGCTGTCGGTGATGTTGGCAATGATATATTTTTTGGTTTGGAAAAGTATATAAGAAATGGCTGAAAATGACAATGGAAATGGCATGATGCTGCCGGAGGACAAAGAAATGCACGAAAGCGAACAGGTGTCGGGGATGTACAAAAGCTGGTTTCTGGATTACGCTTCGTACGTAATACTGGAAAGAGCCGTACCCGCAATAGAGGATGGTTTCAAGCCGGTACAGCGCCGCATCATGCACGCCATGAAAGAGCTGGATGATGGCCGCTACAACAAAGTGGCCAACATCATCGGTAGCACCATGCAGTATCACCCTCACGGGGACGCCTCTATCGGCGACGCCATCGTAAATCTGGGTCAGAAAGACCTGCTCATCGACACCCAGGGAAACTGGGGCGACGTACGCACGGGAGATAGCGCGGCTGCTCCGAGGTACATCGAAGCACGGCTGTCGAAGTTTGCCCTTGAGGTGCTCTACAACCCGCAAACTACCGAATGGCAGCTTTCTTATGATGGCAGAAAGAAAGAGCCGGTAACACTGCCTGTTAAATTTCCCTTGTTGCTGGCCCAGGGCGTAGAAGGAATAGCCGTAGGGCTTTCTACCAAAATACTGCCGCACAATTTCTGCGAGTTGATCAAAGCGTCCATCGACCATCTCAAAGGAAAAAAGGTGAGCATTCTGCCCGATTTTCCCACCGGGGGTACGGCTGATTTTTCGGACTACAACGAAGGCCTTCGCGGCGGAAAGGTGCGGGTAAGAGCCCGTATTGAAGAATTGGATAAGAAAACGCTCGTCATCAAAGACATTCCCTACGGCACTACCACCATGGGCCTCATGGAGTCCATTGTGAAAGCGAATGACAAGGGGAAAATCAAAGTAAAAAAGGTAGTGGATAACACAGCCCAGGACGTGGAGATCCTGGTGTCTCTGGCGCCGGGCCAGTCGCCCGATATTACCATTGATGCGCTTTATGCCTTTACGGACTGTGAGGTTTCTATCTCTCCCAATTCCTGTGTGATTGTAGATGGTAAGCCCGCGTTTTTGAGTGTAAATGACATACTCAGGCGCAATACCGACCAAACGGTAGATTTGCTCCGTCGCGAATTGGAGATCAGGAAGGGCGAACTCCTGGAGAAGATTCTTTTCAGTTCGCTGGAAAAGATATTTATCGAAAACCGCATCTATCGCGATATAGAGGAGTGTGAAACATGGGAAGCCGTGATTGAGACGATCGACAAAGGGCTTGAACCGCACAAGCCCCAGTTTTACCGGGAGATTACGGAGGAAGACATCGTAAGGCTCACCGAAATCAAGATCAAGCGAATATCAAAATTTGATGCCTTTAAGGCTGATGAGCTGATGAAAAAGCTCGAAGAAGAACTCACAGAGACAGAACACCACCTGGCTCACATCACGGATTTCGCCATAAGCTACTAC
Organism: uncultured Roseivirgaceae bacterium; assembly: GCA_964444895.1. Classification (GTDB taxonomy): domain Bacteria; phylum Bacteroidota; class Bacteroidia; order Cytophagales; family Cyclobacteriaceae; genus CAJXNP01. The sequence goes on along the minus strand of CAYUJK010000386.1, from coordinate 1,550 downwards.
CAAAACCTGCTTGAAAAATACGGCGCCGGTCGTGAGCGCAAAACGGAGATAAAGAACTTCGAAAATATACAGGCTACCGTAGTGGCGGCGAACAACGCCAAGCTCTACGTGAACCGCGCTGAAGGTTTTATCGGGCATGGGCTCAGGAAAGATGAGTACGTATGCGAGTGCTCAGACCTGGACGATGTGATCGCGTTCAGACGCGATGGCAAATACAAAGTAGTGAAAATTTCGGAAAAGGTGTTCGTAGGCAAAGACATCATTCACGTGGACATATTCCGGAAGAATGACGACCGCATGGTGTACAACGCCGTGTACCTCGACGGAAAAACCGGCAAGTCGATGGTGAAGCGATTCCAGGTGATGGGCGTTACCCGCGACAAGGAATACGATGTTACCAAGGGAGAAGCGGGGTCCAAAGTGCTGTACTTTTCTGCCAACCCCAACGGAGAGGCAGAAGTGGTCACCATTTCGCTGTCATCACGCTGCCGTGCCAAGAATAAGATTTTCGACTACGATTTCTCTACCCTTGAAATAAAAGGGCGCAGCGCTGGTGGAAATACCCTTACCAAGTATCCTGTGCGAAAAATAGACATGAAAAGCCAGGGGGTATCAACCCTTAGTGGCCTGAAAATCTACTACGACGAAGCTGTGGGGCGTCTGAACAAAGACGGAAGAGGTAAGCTTCTCGGGACTTTTAATGGTGATGACAGCATTCTTGTCATCTACAAAGACGGTTTTTACGAACTGACCAATTACGAACTCACCAACCGGTACGACGAGAATAAAGTAGCGTTGATTGAAAAATTTGATCCCGCTGCCATCGTTACTGCTATCTACTGGGATGCGGGGAATAAGAGCTACTACCTGAAGCGCTTTTTGCTGGAGACTACTACGCTGAACAAGCGTTTTGGATTTATTTCCGAGTCGAAAGGATCCTTGTTAGAATACGTTTCTACCGCCGGCGAACCCCTGGTGGATTACCATGTGAAAGCAAAAGAGGGTAAAAAAATTCACGAAAATGTGAACCTGGCTGAATTGATTGAAGTTAAAGGTTGGAAGGCCATAGGCAATAAATTTTCTACGGACAAAATCCTCAAGATCATTGATAAAAATGCCGAAAGCTCAGGAGATCAACCGGCAGCCAAAGCACAAAAGCAAGCTACTGCTGAATCTCCTCCCGCAGACGTCAAAAAAGAAGCCTACGAAGTAGGAGATACCATTGATCTCGACTTAAAAAATGACAAAGACTCAAATCAGCTCGATATTTTCGGCAATAAATAAATACACAACGCAACGGATAATGGGGTCAATGTTTTTTCTTTTGGCCCTTTTTTTTGGGATCGAAAATAGCCCCGCCCAGTCGCGTACCAGCATTACTGGCAAGGTGATCGACAAAACCACAGGCGAGGTGGTACCTTTTGTGAATGTCTTTTTTAAGGGTACGCAAACGGGCACTACCACCGATTTTGAAGGAAGGTATCGCCTGGCAACAGACCAGCCCACCGATTCCCTGGTTTTCTCCTACATTGGCTACAAAGTAAAGACGG